>CAZBKR010000250.1:0-2649 GCA_964492455.1 uncultured Oscillospiraceae bacterium | reverse complement strand
TATTGCCAATTCATGTTGATCGTGAATTCCTACTCAAAAAGCAAACCCTGAAACCACGTTATATCAATGATCTCAGGGATTCTACCTGCTATTCCCACTCAATCGTGGCGGGCGGTTTGGTGGTGATGTCGTACACCACACGGTTGACCCGCGGGGTCTCGTTGACGATGCGGTTGGAGACCCGGGCGAGCACATCGTGGGGGATATCCGCCCATTCCGCGGTCATGAAATCGCTGGTCGTGACCGCACGGAGCGCGATCGTATAGTCGTAGGTGCGCGCGTCCCCCATGACACCGACACTCTGCAGGCCGGTCAGGACCGCAAAATACTGGCTGATCGAATCCGCGAGTCCCGAAGACTCCAGTTCCCCCGTAAAGACCGCGTCTGCCTCGCGCAGGATTTCGAGTTTTTCTTCCGTGATGTCGCCCAGGATGCGTACCGCAAGTCCGGGCCCCGGGAAGGGTTGGCGCATGACCAGGGGTCGCGGGATCCCGAGTTCCAGACCGGCCTGGCGCACCTCGTCTTTGAACAGATCCCGGAGCGGCTCGATCACGCCCGAGAAGAGGATGTCCGCCGGGAGACCGCCCACGTTGTGGTGACTTTTAATGGTCGCGGCTTTGCCCCCGCCGCTTTCGATGACGTCCGGATATATCGTACCCTGGGCGAGGAAATCGACCGTTCCGAGTTTTCGCGCCTCTTCCTCAAACACCCGCACGAATTCCTCGCCGATGATCTTGCGTTTACGCTCGGGGTCCGATACGCCCTGGAGCCGCGCGAGGAACCGTTCGCGGGCGTCGACTCGCACCAGCTTGATGTTGAAGTTTTCCCCGAACACCTTTTCGACCAGATCGCCTTCGCCTTTGCGCAGCAGCCCGTGATCGACAAAGATGCAGGTCAGCCGGTCCCCGACCGCGCGGTGAACCAGCACCGCAGTTACAGCCGAGTCCACCCCGCCCGACAAGCCGCACAGCACCGTTTTATCGCCGATGCGCGTCTGGAGTTCGCTGACGGACTGCCCGACGAAGTTTTTCATCGTCCAGTCCCCTTTGCACCCGCAGATGCTATACACGAAATTGGCCAGGATCTTCTGCCCTTCCCGGGTGTGGGACACCTCCGGGTGGAACTGTACCGCATAGATGCCGTCTTGCCGGTGTTCCATCGCCGCGACCGGACAGGTGTCCGACGAAGCGGATGTCGCAAACCCGGGCGGGAGTGAATCGATCTGATCGGTGTGGCTCATCCAGGCGACCGAGGTGGCCGACACATCCGCGAACAGCCGCGAGCGGCCGTCATGAGTGACCGGGGTGTTTCCGTATTCGCGCTTTTCGGGAGAAAAGACCCGTCCCCCCCGCTGTTTGGCGATCAGCTGGGCTCCATAACAGATCCCGAGAATCGGGAGTCCGAGGCGATAGATCCCGGGATCACAATCCGGCGCGCCATCCGCGTTGACAGAGGAGGGGCCGCCGGTGAAGATCACCCCGCGGTAGTGTCCTTCCCGGATCCGGTCGAGGGGCGTGTCGTGAGGGAGCACTTCGCTGTATACGTGCAGTTCGCGGACCCGCCGCGCGATCAGCTGATTGTACTGACCCCCGAAATCCAGCACCAGAATCGATTCGCGCCTGTCCGCCATTGGAACCCTCCGAGTTATGCCGGAAGGGATCTTCCGGTTGATGCCGGATACACTCTCTCCGGCTTTTTCCATTTTCCTATTATACAGGCCCCTCCGCAGCGGGGAAAGTGACGATGTGTCCCGATGGATCAGTTGTTCGCATAGATGTTTTTATACGGCCGGCTGGAGACACAGTTCACCCGCGTAAATGTCGATGCCAACAGTGGTTCCGGATCGACCCGGAACCATTTGCAGAACGCGCGGATCTCGGAGCGCAGGAGCTGGAGATCCTCCGGCTGATCGGCCGGGGCAGTGGTCACGGCACCGCTGAGGAGCGCCGGGTCGACCGGGCCGCGCACATATACCGTTCCCCCGTGCATGCCGGTCGCGAAAAAGGGTCCGGTCTGGGGCAGGATCGGATCACCTGGAGTCAGCAGTCCGGGTTTCCCTCCCGGAGCCGCGTTGGCGTAGTCGATCGAGAGCAGGATGATGATCCCGCCCGCCATGTACTCCGCGAGATAGGACCCCGCCCGGCCCCCGATCACAATCACCGGCCGGGACGTCTTGTATTCTTTCATATGGATGCCGCACCGGTAGCCGACGTCCCCCCGGATGTACATGGATCCGCCCCGCATCGCATACCCGAGTGCGTCGCCCGCGTGACCTTCAACCACGATCGTGCCCCGGTTCATCGTATTTCCAACCGCGTCCTGTCCGTTGCCGTGGACATGCAGCACACCGCCGTCCAGATAGACCCCCAGATCATTGCCCGGAGTACCGTAGATGTCAATCCGCTTCCCCTCTTCGAGTCCGTTGCCGATATAGCGCTGCCCGTAGACCGCGCGGATTTCCACTGTGTCGTGCTCCGTCAGGAGCACAGAGACCTCTTCGTTCAGCTGCTGGAATCCTTTGCGTTCCGCCTCGATCCAGGATGACTTTTTAGCGGATGTCGCCATAGAGCATGCGCCTCCTTTCCTCTGCGGGGAATGCGAGCAGACCGATGCCCGCCGCGTAGTCCCCGGTCAATGTGTCGAGCGGGA
>CAZBKR010000249.1:0-2656 GCA_964492455.1 uncultured Oscillospiraceae bacterium | reverse complement strand
GCCGCCCTCGAAACTCCATAATGCACCGGGAGGCCCCTTATATATGAAATATCGTATTGGTCTGCTGCTGTGCCTGCTCTCCTGCGTGACCGGACTGGTCCTCACGCCGGCTGTTTCCTTAGCAGCCCCGCCCACTGTGATTCCTTCGGCTACCGGCGTGGGTCCTTCTTCTGAACAACAGTTGTTCCTGGAAATGAAGGCCGCCGCCAAGCCCTATCAGGCAACGATGCGCGAGAACAGCAAGGAGCTGGAGCAGTTGAAGGAAACACTGGCGATCGAAGTCGCCGCTTCCCGGAGCCGCATCCAGGGTCTCCAGGAAATATCAGTGACCAAAACCGAATCCGATCTGCTGGCGGATCAGTTGACCTCTCTGAGGGCACTCATCACGGAGATCCAGACAAACGTCGGCATCCTGGGCCAGGAGATGACCATCCTGCGGGGGTTCACCGAAGACCTCGATCTGGATGGCATGATCCAGAGCTATGAAGATGCGATCGAGGTACAGGAGCAACGGATCGGGCTGGTCGAGACCGCGTTGACACTCGTCCGGTCCATCGCCGCGCCCTGATTCTTTTCTCTTCTTCCGCGATATCCGGCACCTCCTCGCGAGGTGTCTTTTTTTTGCCCCGTTCCGTTTTTCTTCGCCCGATGGTGTAGAATGAAACGTGTTATTGAAACTATCGTTTTAATCAAATGTTTGAATCGAGGAAGAAATGGGACGGATTATTCAAACCCTGCTGCACCACCGCAAGAGAGTGCTTGTCATCTCGCTGCTGCTGACGGCAGCGGCTGCGCTCCTGATTCCCGCTGTCGCTGTCAATTACGACATGAGCCGTTATCTGCCGCCCGACAGTGCCACACGGGTCGCCGCGGATCGCATGGAAACAACATTCGGAACCTCCTCGGAAGCCCTGGTCATGACCGGTCCGGGGAGCTATGCGGAAGCGGTGGCATGCAAAGAGCGTCTGGCCGCTCTGCCCGGGGTGGAGTCGGTTGCCTTTCTGGACGATCTCGCGGATCCGCTCCGCCCCCTGTCCGGTGCCGATCCGGCCTCTGTCCGGCGATTCTGGCGGGACGGATATGCGCTGTTTCAGGTCACGTTTTCCACTTCCGGATACGCTCCCGAAACACGGGCGGCGCTCGCAGCCCTCCGGGAGACAGCGGGAGAGGAGGCTGCCATCGCTGGAAGCGCTGCCCTCACCGCCAATATGATCGAGGGTTCCGAAAAGGAGGTGCTGCTCCTGATCCTGGCGGTCATTCCGGTGTTCCTGGCGATCCTCGTATCCTTTACGCATTCCTTTGTCGAAGCGGGTTTGTTTCTGGTGGTCACCGGGATCGCGGTGATCGTCAATATGGGAACCAATGTGCTGCTTGGCGAGATTTCGTTTATGACCCACCTCTCCGCAGGCGTACTGCAGCTGGCGATCTCGATGGACTATTCGATCTTTCTGCTCCACCGGTTCAACGAAGAGCGGGCGCTCGCCCCCGATCCCTCTGCGGCGATGGCTCTGGCAGTCCGGCACTCCCTGCCCGCAGTGTCCGCGAGCGCACTGACCACGGTGGCCGGATTTCTCGCCCTGACCGCCATGCGCTATTCCCTCGGACGAGACATCGGACTGGTGCTGACCAAGGGGATTCTCCTCAGCCTGCTCTCGGTACTGGTCCTTCTCCCCGCTTTGACGCTGCTCTGTCTCAAGGGAATCGACCGCACCGGACACCGCACGCTCCTGCCCGGATTCCGCAAGGCGGGCGGCGGGCTGCTGCGTGTCCGCGCAATCCTGCTGGCTGTCTGGGCAGTGGCCGCCGGCATCGCCTGGATGGCCCAGGATGCCAACCGGTTCACCTACAGCGAATCCGCGATTCTCTCCGGCAAAGGCTCGCGTGTCGCCGCGGACGCGCAGCGCATTCAGACGCATTTCGCGCCAGAGAACCGGATCGTCGTGCTGCTCCCCGATCCC
Organism: uncultured Oscillospiraceae bacterium; assembly: GCA_964492455.1. Lineage (GTDB taxonomy): Bacteria > Bacillota > Clostridia > Saccharofermentanales > UBA5734 > JAAYKS01. Next base: position 698 of record CAZBKR010000249.1, on the reverse strand, counting down.
GGACCCGCCGCGGAGGCAGCGCTTGCGTCGTCGCTTACCTCCCTGCCCGGCGTCCGTTCGGTCGATGCGCTCTCGACCCTCGCGGATCCGACCCTGCCGCGCAGTCTGCTGCCTGCGCGACTGACGGACGCGTTCGCAGCTGACGGGTGGATCCGGATGGTGGTCACCACCGGGACCAGCGAAGAATCCGGGGCGGCTTTCATGGTCACGGACGCCATCCGGGAACGCGTGGAGGCAGCGACCGGGGGCACCGGGCTGCTGCTCGGCGCGACTACCGCGATTCAGGAAATCCGTGAAGTGGTGGAATACGATTACGCGATCGTCACCCTGCTGTCGATCGGGGCGGTGCTGGTGATCCTCTTTCTCACTTTCCGGTCGGTTCTGCTCCCCTTCGTTCTCGTGCTGGTGATCGAATCCGCGGTCTGGATCAATATGGCGGTCCCCTATTTCAACGATACCCCGCTGAGTTTTGTCGGATACCTGATCGTCGGCGCCATCCAGCTGGGCGCGACCATCGACTTTGCCATCCTGCTGACCACCCGATACGTCGAGGTCCGGAAAACGGCCGGCCGGAACGACGCGGTCCGGGAAGCGATACGGCGATCCGGCGGTTCCATCCTGACTTCCGGCGGGATCATGACCGCGGCCGGGCTGACCGTCGCACTGGTCTCGCATATCGAGGGCATACGTGAAATCGG
>CAZBKR010000248.1:0-2663 GCA_964492455.1 uncultured Oscillospiraceae bacterium | reverse complement strand
AACGCCGCCGCGCGCAGGAAATCCCGTCTCGCGAAGGCTGTCAATAAACTCGGCTGAACGCAAACGCGTTTTTCTCCGGGATTTTGTCCGCTCCATTGATTCAAATGAAAAACCGCTGTCTCCCCAGGGAAACAGCGGTTTTTGTGTGAGCGGTAAGAATCCGGCTCTTAGCGGACGAGCAGCCGGTGGTATACCTTTTTCCCTTTTCGGACGATGGCTTCGCCATCGATCAAATCAGCCGTGGAGAGCGTCCGGTTCGGATCGTCGACCGCGATGTCGTTGAGGTAGAGACCGCCCTGCAGGACCAGTCGCCGCCCTTCTCCTTTGGAAGGGATCACGCCGGCGTCGAGAAGCACGTCCAGCAGAGGTTTCCCTTCCGTGAGATCGGCGGCGTCAAGCTGGGTGGTCGGCATCGTGTCACTGCGTCCGCCCCGCTCGAACAGTTCCTCGGCCTGTTTGCGCGCGTTGTCTGCCGCTTCTCTCCCGTGCACGATCGCAGTGACTTCGTACGCGAGGCGCTTTTTGGCTTCGTTGACCCGCTCGTCGTCATAGTGGTAGCCCGCGATCTCCGTCAGAGGCAGGAAGGTGAGCAGCTTCAGGCAGTTTTCGACATCCGGATCACCGATGTTGCGCCAATACTGGTAAAAGTCGAAAGGCGGAGTCTTTTCTCTGTCGAGCCAGAGCGCGCCGCGCGCGGTCTTGCCCATCTTGGTTCCTTCGCTGGTGGTGAGCAGACGGAAGGTCATGCCGTAGACATCGGCCTGTTCTTTGCGCCGCACCAGATCAATCCCGGCGAGGATATTGGACCACTGGTCGTCTCCTCCCAGTTCGAGGAGACAGCGCTCCCGGCGATAGAGCACCAGAAAGTCATACGCCTGCATCAGCATGTAATTGAACTCGAGGAAGGAGAGGCCTTTTTCCATCCGCTGTTTGAAACAGTCGGCGGTCAGCATCCGGTTGACCGAAAAACAGGAGCCGATCTCCCGCAGGAACTCGACATAATTGAGGTCGAGCAGCCATTCCGCGTTGTCCACCATGATCGCGCGATCGTTGTCAAAGTCGAGCAGGATCCGCATCTGGTCGCGGAAACGGGCTACGTTGTGGACGATGTCCTCCCGGGTCAGCATCGAGCGCATGTCCGTGCGTCCCGAAGGATCCCCGACCATCGCGGTGCCGCCGCCGAGGAGCACGATGGGCCGGTGGCCGGCCCGCTGCATGTGGGCCATGACCATCATCTGGATGAAGTGACCGACATGCAGACTATCGGCAGTCGGATCGAAACCGATATAAAAGGAGACGCCTGGTTTGGCGAGCAGGTCGCGCACCGTGTCCTCGTCGGTCACCTGGGCCAGATACCCGCGCTCTTTTAAAATGTCGAAAACCGATTGTTTCATATCTCTCCTCTTTTCCGTTAAGCCGGGCTTTCCGATACGGGAGCACAGCCGCGTGTCCTCAGCGACAATCGCAGAAATTTTAAACCATGACCGGAGGAGTGTCAAAATCCCGGCCGCAGGGGATCTTGCGGGAGAGCATCCAGAGATCGGTGGCCGCCACATCGAGCGCGGCCATCCGCTGGAGCACCGGGTCCCCGCCGTATTCCAGAAAATCGGAGGCGTTCATAATGATCGGGAGCCGCGCCCGGTTTCGCATGATGCGCAGGACACGCCTGCCCCGTTTCCCGAAACCAAGCACCCGCAGATAACGGGGGCCGGGACCTGCGGCATCGAAATGTTCCAGGTCTTCGCGGGTGAGTCCCGCCAGCATGGCGGCCAGCGCACGCCGGAGGCGGGTCGAGGCAAACCGCCGGGTGGCTGCGCAATCCAGCAGGGAATCATAAAGCGACCGGCCTGCACCGGTCCCTTCCGGGAGGCGGGCTGCGCATTCCGCGAGGCGGGCGTGCAGCCCTTCGTCCATCCCGGCAAACCGGGAAAGGACATCGGGGGGCAGTGTGCGCAGCAGTCCCAGGATGGAGACTTCCAGATCTTCCGGAAACACCGGTGCCAGACCGTTTGCGATCGCGGTACAAAGCAGTGCCAGAGAAGAGGCGGGCATCTGATCCCGCAGCGCGTACAGCAGGGAGGCGACGTTGCCGTCTGCCTGACGAACCGCCGTCCGGATGGCCGACGCGCTGGCGGCCGGGGTGTTCAGCCCGATATCATGGTAACCCGCGCCCCTGCGCCGGATCACCATGGGCTCCAGCCCCGCCTGCTGACGCCGGATTGCAACCAGATATTCGACCGCGAGGATGTTGTTGGACGACCGCAGGCAATCCGGATCCGGCCGGGGGATGTTCGCCTCCGGAGACGGGTCGAGCAGGAGAGTCTCTTCCAGCGCTCCGATCCGGGCACCGGCAAACGGCTCCCCGAGATCGAGACGGGCACGCAGCCGCTCACGGAACCCGGCGGGTTCCGCCGCCAGCAGATCGGCAGTCGCCTGCAGTGTGTCGATCTCGCCGGATTCGCTCCCGAAGGCGAGTTGTCCGCAGACCCCCGTGGCTTCGGCCAGCGCGACTCCGCCGGCAGCGAACCGCCCCGCCCCGCCTGTGGCATAGGCGAACGGGAGCTCGATCACGAGATCTGCCCCGTTGCGGAGCGCGGCACGTGTGCGCGTCCATTTGTCCAGCAGCGCCGGTTCTCCGCGCTGCGTAAACGAACCGCTCATGA
>CAZBKR010000247.1:0-2693 GCA_964492455.1 uncultured Oscillospiraceae bacterium | reverse complement strand
TCGGCACGCTCGTACGGGACAAGGATGGTATGTCCGGCGGACTGCTGCTCTGCCGCGCCGCGGCACACTGCAGGCGCAAAGGGCAGACGCTGTGGGGCCTGCTCACCTGCCTGTGGAACACCTATGGGTACCACGCCGCACGTCCCCTCAATCTCGTGCGCGAAGGGCTGGACGGACAGGCCGAGATCGCCGGGATCATGGCGGCGTTCCGGGAACGCGCTCCCCGGAGGGTCGGAACCGCGCGTCTGGTGCGCGCGGAGGATCTGGATGCCGGAACCGCGCAAAAATACGGCCCCGACGGAACCGCCAAGGGTCCGCCGGAGCCGCTCGGGTTTCCCCGGTCCAACGTACTGCGCTTTTTCTTTGACGACGGCAGCTGGTATGCGGTCCGCCCGTCGGGTACTGAACCCAAACTCAAAGTGTACCTGTATGCGGTCGTAAAACCGGCCGAGCCCTACGGGGGCTCGGCCGGTAGCGAAGTCGGAACCTGGCAGTCACTGGGGGAAGCGGCGCTCGACCGATTGCACGAAGCGATCAGGCCGCTCCTCGGGGGATAGCGTTGTCCGCGATTCCCGCGGGAGGCCGGTTGGTGCCGCCGTGGAGATGACGGTCCAACCCGATCAGCAGATAAGCCACCGTCCCCGCAATTGCCAGCACCAGCACCACATCGATCAGGACCACCCACCAGGGTAGCCGGCGGTTGTCGCGAGAGGCCACGACGACCTTCCTTGCCATCTCCTCATTCTCTTGTATCTGTTCGCGGTTGTCGCTCTCCCCCATGGCTCCCCCTCCAAATGGACCGGTGGTTTCTTTACGCGCGGTCAGCCCAGCTCCACCAGATCAAACAACAGGATGGCTTCCGTATTCGTGACTTGATATGTGGACTGGTCTTTTGACTGGATGGTGACGACCGCCCGGTAGTGTCCGGCACCCAGCGGAGCCTCATACAGCGGATCTCCGATCATGACCGGATACGTGTAGACGTCCGAAGGGTACGATTCAGTCACTTCGCCTTCCACATACAACCAGTGCTGTTTGCCACGGGTCGGCATGACGCTCTCCCATTTGCTCTGCGCGGCATTGAACCGCTCGTACTCGATACTTAGACCCATCGCCCCTTCCAATGCGGGATGCCGGAGGGTCAGCACGATCGTCTGCGCATCCGCAGCATATTGCGGAACCCCATCGACCCAATCAAACGGTTGGGCTGAATAGGTCGTGTTCTCCGGCACACCTGTGTCACGGAAACCGGTCAAGTCCACCTGGAGCCCGGTCGGAACACCTTTCATGTAGAGCGACGTCCCCACCGTGCTGTTCCGATCTCCGTCGGCCAACAGGCATCCGATGTATTCCAGTTCCGCGACCAGACTCATGTCTGACTTCAACAGTTCGTCTTTCAGCATCGCCAGTTGACCACATATCGCATGCAGCGGAGCTTGGGTAACCGGTACGATATCATAGCGGGCGTCGGTTAGTTTCCCGTTCGTAAAGCTGTAGGAGACCGTGGCGTCCACGTCGGGGAACCGGTATCTCACCGTTTCTTTGCGGGTATACTCCTCGCCGTCACGGATAAAATCGTCTTCCGTCAATCCCAACACGGCAAACACGTCCGCTTTCTCCATCCCCCAGTCCAATCCGTCGGGACGGTAGGCGTAATCTTCCGGTGAAGCGTTCGAATCCTCCAGAATCGCCTGGATAAACTCCGGATTGCTTCCGGATGCGATGATTTCAAACTCCGCACGGCATTCCGCGGTGTCGTTCTCCACGGTCACTACCGACATCGTGGCGCGATACAGGCCGGGAGAGAGGGGATACCGGTCCAGATCGATCATCGCGAACTTCCAGGAGTAGCCGTACGTTCCGGCAATGCCCGCGTCGAACGCATAGGTGTAGCCCGGAGCCGCCGGAACCCAGTCGCCGGCAGCGGTGTCGAAACGCTCGATTTGGTTGATAGAGCCCGAAGTGGTCGTGATCAGTGCGTTGGAGCGAAACTCCATTGTTACCCAGCGGGCGTCGGCGGGATAGCGTGGCAGTTCGGATATCTCCGGCAGAACCATCGCTGTCGTCCACGTACCGGCCGGCACCATAGGTTCGGTCGGGGAAGGTTTGTCCCTGCCCGCCAGGATGATGCCCGCAATGAGCGCGACCGCGAGTACCAGCACGATGTTGGCCGCGATGACCAGACGGGGCATCCGGCGAACAGTGGCTCCGGACCGGACCGCGCGGGATTCCGCTTCGGGCCAGGCGACGGGTTGATGCGTAGAGTGGATCCGTCCCTCGATTGCCGGCCAGGGGTCTGGCACCCGGAGCCGTGCGGCCTGCAGCCGCTCGAGCACTTCCTTTTTGTCTTTTTTTATCTTTGTCATGGTTTGATCCTCACATGCCGTCCGCCAGCAACGATCTCAGTTTAGCGATCGCCCGGCGGTACCGATATCGTACTTTGTGGTAGGGCAGTTGCATCAGCTCGGCGATTTCCCCGTGGGACAACCCGCCGAAAGCACTCAGCAGAATGACTTGTGCCTCCTCGGGCGGCAACCGGCCGATTGCCTGTCCCAAAGCCAGGTCGTCTTCCATCTCCGGTGCGGATCTCCGGCCGGATTCGTCCGGGATCTGGTCCCAGGATTCGAGCAGGACCGACCGGTTGTTCTTGCGCATCCGGTCGATGGCCAGATGGCGCGAGATCGTGCAGATCC
>CAZBKR010000246.1:0-2729 GCA_964492455.1 uncultured Oscillospiraceae bacterium | reverse complement strand
TCGTGGAGATCATCTACACGATTCCCGACATCCTGATCATCATCATCCTGATGGTTACCCTGAAGAATCCTCTGGAGAGGCTGTTTGAAACCTCACCGGTTTTTGACGGTCTCAGTCTGATCGGCCCCGGACTGATCAGCATCTTCATCACCTTCAGCCTGCTGTACTGGGTCGGTATGGCCCGTATCGTGCGCGGCCAGGTGCTGATGCTCAAGGAACAGGAGTTTGTGACAGCGGCGCGTGCGATGGGCGGGAGCAACGCCCGGATCATCCGCCGCCACCTGATCCCCAACACGATCGGGACCATCGTTGTAACGACTTCGCTCCAGATCCCGTCGGCGATTTTTACCGAGTCCTTCCTCAGTTTCCTTGGGCTCGGCGTGCAGGCTCCGATGCCTTCGCTCGGCTCGCTGGCGGCGGACGCCATCGGCGGCATCACTTCCTACACCTACCGGCTGGTCGCCCCCGCGATCACCATCAGCATCGTCATTCTGGCCTTCAACCTCTTTGGCGACGGACTGCGCGACGCGCTGGATCCCAGACTGAAGAAATAAGGAGGCGGACAACAATGCCAAACCCCAACGGAACACTGCTTGATATCAAAGACCTGGACGTCTCCTTTTTCACCCCCATCGGAGAGGTGCGCGCAGTCAACCATGTCTCGCTGACCCTCAACAACGGGGAAGTACTCGGGATTGTCGGTGAATCCGGAAGCGGCAAAAGCGTGTCTGCTTATTCCGTGATGGGACTGATCCCGGAGCCGGGGAAAATCAAGAACGGCACCATCGAATTTGACAATCATCCGATTCACACGCTCTCCGAAGATGAGATGCAGAAAATTCGCGGCAACGATATCAGTATCATCTTTCAGGATCCGATGACTTCACTCAACCCGGTGTTCACGATCGGGAACCAGATCATGGAGGCGATCCTGCTGCACACCAGCCTGGACAAGCGTCAGGCACACAAACGCGCGGTTGAACTGCTCGAACTGGTCGGCGTCAACGAGCCGGAGCGCCGTCTCCGGCAGTATCCGCACGAGTTTTCAGGCGGAATGCGGCAACGCGTGATGATCGCGATGGCATTGGCCTGCGAGCCCAAGCTCCTGATCGCGGACGAACCGACCACTGCGCTGGATGTCACCATCCAGGCGCAGATCCTCGAGCTGATGAACGAGCTCAAGCAGAAGCTCGGCATGTCGATCATCCTCATCACGCACGACCTGGGCGTGGTCGCAGACATGTGCCAGAACATCATGGTGATGTATGCCGGAATGGTGATTGAAAAGGGGACGGTGGACGAGATTTTCTACCAGCCCAATCACCCCTATACTTTTGGACTGCTGGCCTCGATCCCCAAACTCAATGTCGAGGAGCACGAAAAACTCGTGCCGATCGAGGGGTCTCCTGTTGACTCGATGAATTTGCCCGCGGGTTGTCCCTTTGCCCCGCGCTGCAAGTCCTGCATGAAAATCTGCCTCTCCCGCATGCCGGAATACACCCATCTTTCCGACACCCACGTCAGCGCCTGCTGGCTGAACGAACGCAATGCCATGGAATCCGGCGGGTCTGCCCAGGCTGTCCCGGCCGTTTCCGGACAGGAGGCCCCGTAATGGGCGCGCCGCTGCTCGAGGTCAGGGATCTCAAACAATACTTTAAAGTCCGTGGAAAGATGTTTACCCCTGCCTATGTCAAGGCAGTCGACGGAATCAGCATGGACATCGCCCGCGGCGAGACGCTGGGGCTGGTCGGGGAGAGCGGTTGCGGTAAAACCACGGTCGGACGCACGATCCTGCGGCTCTACGAACCCACCGGCGGTAAAATCGTATTCGACGGAACCGACATCACCCATGCGGATATGCATCCCTACCGCCGCCGGATGCAGATCGTGTTTCAGGATCCGTATGCCTCCCTCAACCCGCGTATGACCGTCGGAGACATCGTGGCTGAAGCCATCGACATCCAGAAACTCGCGCCCTCGCGCAAAGACCGCAAAGACCGCATCAATGCGCTGCTGGAACGGGTCGGGCTCAACTCCGAGCACGCGACACGGTATCCGCACGAGTTCTCCGGCGGACAGCGGCAGCGCATCGGAATCGCGCGCGCGCTTGCGGTCAGCCCGGAATTCATGGTGTGCGACGAGCCGGTTTCCGCGCTCGACGTTTCGATTCAGGCACAGATCATCAATATGTTCGAAGAACTCCAGGCCGAGTCCGGCTTGTCGTATCTCTTTATTGCACACGATCTCTCGGTGGTACGGCACATCTCCCACCGGATCGGCGTCATGTATCTGGGCAAGATGGTCGAGCTCGCCTCCGCGGACGAACTCCACTACCACCCGATCCACCCATATACCCAATCCCTGCTGTCTGCGATTCCGATCCCGGATCCGCACTCCAGCCGCAAACGCAAGCGCATTATCCTGCAGGGGGATGTCCCCAGCCCCCTGAATCCGCCTTCCGGCTGCAATTTCCGCACCCGCTGCCCGTATGCGATGCCGATCTGCGCTGAGAAAGAACCGGAGTTCAAGGATTACGGGGGTAAACATTTCGCGGCATGCCATCTGCTGGACAAAAAGGAATAACCACGGGCTTTGTCCCAACGGGCGACCCCGGCACATCGGGAACGGTCGGGTACGCCCCGCGGGTGGGAGCATAGAGGAGAAACATAGTCAGAAACCACAAGGAGGAAGACACAGATGAGAAAAGTCCGGTTGCTCAGTCTGGTACT
>CAZBKR010000245.1:0-2731 GCA_964492455.1 uncultured Oscillospiraceae bacterium | reverse complement strand
GGCATAGCTCAGCTGGGAGAGCGCCACGTTCGCAACGTGGAAGTCGAGGGTTCGAATCCCTTTGTCTCCACCAAAATTGCAGGCAAAAGGAAGTCGATTGTATACAGTCGGCTTCTTTTGCTTTTCGCGGTAATTCGGGATGGGCTGTTTGATTCGAAGAAGGACTCCGTGAAGATCAGCCCTCAAGTGTAGACTAGAGGCAGGTTGGAAGCGTGGAAGCAGGATTCTTAAGCGTCCTGTTTCATCTCCCGGATGATTTTTCTGACCGAGGCAATTGGCTTCTCATCTGCTTCGCGGTCGATCGCCGTACAAATCTCCCTGTACATCATGTGAGTCAAGTCCAACACGTGCTCCAATCCCGAGAGGACGGATCGCTCGTCATAGCTCACAAAACAGTGGGTGAGCAACCGGAGGATTCTCGGATCCGTCCGGTTCTCCAGCAATCTTCCCTCATACGTCAAGATGTTGTTTTTTTTGGACACGCGCGCATTGTGATACTCGATCATGCGCAATAGGTTCTCTTTTATAACGCAATTGATTTCACTGGTTGCGATCCACAACTCGCCGCGTTTGACTTTTTTGTAGGTGTTCACGATATGAAACAGGATTTCATGAACGGTGCGGTTGATCTCGGTTATCCCTGGTTCCAGGATTTGATCCCTCACGACAGAACGGATCGACTGCTCCATTTTGTGATGTAGCTCGCCGCCCGTACTGTCATACAGCACATGAAACCCGAGTGCATGGATTTCTTTGTTGATCTCCAGTACATCGTCGATTTTTCCGTGTGGCATGATGCTGAAGTCCAGTGCCCGGTTGTCTTCATAGAGAACCCGCTTCACATACCAGGTTAAGTTGATCCAGGGGAGTTCGACCCTCTCATGGCAGATGCAGGCCACCTCTCCAAACACCGAAAGCCATTCATCGGTTGTTGTGTGACGGGACGTGTCCTGGAGGAAGAGCAGGACATCCAGATCCGACCATTGATCTCCGGGAACTTCTTTGCGGACTTGGGAACCAAGGAGTATCACACCCATGACATTGCTCTCATTTTCCGCATAGTTTTTAATCTGCCGGACGCTTTCCGCATATTTTGGATGCATAGAAATTTCTCCTTGCCGCGGGAGCGGGCGGCATCAGGAAAGGGGATATCCGGCTGTGTGGAAAACCTGCAAGTCGTTTGGAGGATGGTCATTCCTGTAAGATTTCTTGCGGCTGGTCCTCTGCTGGGACATCGATCAGACGGATCAAGGCGGCCGGATCGATCCGGAAGGGAGCGCCCTCTCCCTCATAGAAACCGTGCGCCTCCACCAGATGGATGTTCAGGTCCGACCAGCGGAGGGATTGTCCGGTTTGTGTGTGGGTCACGACTGTAACCTGTTTGTCTGTATATGTACGGTCCCGGAAGGGACAGGCGATCGCCCCTCTGGCATCCTCCACGGATACTTCCAGGACGCCGTCCACCAAAACCGGTCTCCCCAGCCCCGTTTTGCCTGCCTCTGTCAGTTCACGCATGCGGCGCGCGATGGCAATGTGGGTGTGTCCCAGACTCTCTATTGTTTCCCGGTCTTTTCGGATGATCTCCTCCAGGGACCTCGTGTCCGTCCCGAGAAACCCTTCCGCGGACAATTTGCCGGGCTCCAGGTTGGATCGTAAATCGCGTGTGTTCGGGCTTTCTTTCATCTGGTCCGCCCTCCTCAGAACTTGTCGTACAGGATGCAGTCATCCGTAAATCCTTTGTCCTTGAGCACTTTCAGACAGGCGTTGATCATGCCCGGGCTCCCGCACAGATACGCTTCCCGGTCGTTCGCGTCCGGAACGTGCCGGGCGACCACTTCGGTGATCAAACCCACTTCGCCGGTCCATTGATCCGCCTCCTCCGGCTTGGATAACGCCGGGATAAAGGTGAGCTGGGGATGCTGTTTTGACAGCTCCGTGAAGTATTCGACGTAGTACAGATCTTTGCGGGTGACTGCGCCAAAGAAAAAATAGATGGGATGGTCGAGCTTTCTTTCCAGCACATCCAGGATGATGGAGCGCATCGGGGCCAGACCGGAGCCGCCGGCGATCATGATCAGCTCGCGGTGGTTCCCCCGCAGATAGAAATCACCGAACGGGCCGTTGAGTTTCACCGGGTCGCCGACCTTCAAAGCGGTGTGCACGTACGTCGTGCAGATCCCTTCCGGGACCAGCCGGATGATCAGGTCGACATAGCGGGTGTCAGATGGGCTGGAAGCGATGGAGTAGGCCCGGAACACACTCTCACGTACTTTCCCGTACGGTTTGGAATGCAACTGCACATATTGGCCTGCTTTGAAACGGATTTCCCCGGGTTCCTCCAGCTTGAGCCGCAGAAACTTGATATCGTGTGTCAGCGGCTCCAGCACTTCGACGGTGGAGGAGAACTCCCGGACGGAGAAGAGTTCTTCCGGTATGAGGATCCGGAGATCTTTTTTGACTTTTACCTGGCAGGAAAGACGCATGCCAGCCTGGATTTCCTGTGCTGTCAGGTAGGGGAGCTCTGTGGGAAGAATCGGCCCGGACGCATCCTGCACCACCAGCTTGCACAGCCCGCAGGTCGCTTTTCCGCCGCAGGCGGAGGGGATAAAGATCTGTTGTGCGGCCAGCGTGGAGAGCAGGGAAGAGCCCCCTTTGGCCACAAGGGTCTTGCTCCCGTTGTTGATGTCGATGGTGCAGTCGCCGTAGTTGTTCAGGAAATAATCGGCGACGA
>CAZBKR010000244.1:0-2743 GCA_964492455.1 uncultured Oscillospiraceae bacterium | reverse complement strand
GCGTAATGACGGTATTTCATGCCCGGTGAACGCACAGGCTCCTGACCTGTCCCGGTGGCGATGCGAGGAACCAGCCCGCACGCTTCGCGGATCTGATCTGCCGTCACCGCACCCGGCCGCAGCAGAACCGGCATGTCTCCCGTGACATCCAGTACGGTGGACTCCAGTCCCACCTCACATGCTCCGCCATCGATGACAAAAGGAATCTTTCCCTCCAGGTCTTCCAGGACGTGCCTGACGTGAGTCGGGCTCGGCCGGCCGGACAGGTTGGCGGAAGGAGCCGCGACCGGCACACCCGCCATCGACAGGAACGCCTGCGCGACCGGATGGGACGGGCAGCGGACCGCGACCGTGTCCAGACCCGCAGAAACCGAGGGCGCGATCGAGGGACCGCGGCGCATCACCAGCGTCAGCGGGCCGGGCATGAAACGTTCGATCAGCGGAACCGCCATCGGCGGGATACCGGACACCACCGTCGGGATCAGGCCGGTATGCGCCAGGTGGACGATCAGCGGATTGTCACCCGGCCGGCCTTTGACCTTATATATCGATAAAACCGCCTGTTCGTCCAGTGCGTTGGCACCCAGCCCGTATACGGTTTCGGTCGGGAATGCGACCAGCCGCCCCGCCGCCAGCGCGTCGGCAGCCAGCCGCAGGCCGGCCAGATCCATCGCACCGCGCGGAGCGCGGATCAAACGTGTTTCGATCGATTCACCTGTCATCTCTTATTCCTCCCCCTCCACACCGTTCGCGGGAGCCCCGAGCTTGTCGGCGCGGCCCGCGGCGATCAGCGGACGGATGATGTCGTCGAGGTCTCCCGCGAGCACGGATTCGAGCTTGTAAAGGGTCAGCCCGATCCGATGGTCGGAGACGCGTCCCTGGGGGAAGTTGTAAGTTCGGATGCGCTCGCTCCGGTCTCCTGTTCCCACCTGGTTTTTGCGGATGTCGGCGACCGCTCCCGCCGCGCGTTCCTGCTCGCGTTCGAGCAGCCTGGCACGCAATACCGCCATAGCCCTGTCCTTGTTTTTATACTGGGATCTCTGATCCTGGCAGATGACCACGATACCGGAAGGCTTGTGTGTGATGCGGATGGCGGAGTCGGTCCGGTTGACATGCTGTCCTCCCGCGCCGGACGCCCGGTAGGTATCGATCTCAAGATCTGCGGGATTGATTTCGACCTCCACCGCGTCGGCTTCCGCCAGCACCGCGACCGTCACGGTCGAAGTGTGGATGCGTCCGCCGGATTCGGTGACGGGTACCCGCTGCACCCGGTGGACCCCGCTCTCATATTTGAGGCGGCTGAACGCCCCGCGTCCGTCGATCGAGAAGACGACTTCGCGGTATCCCCCGATCTCGGTTTCGTTTGCGTCGATGAGTTCGGTCTTCCACCCGTTGCGCTCCGCGTAAAGCATATACATACGCTGCAGAACCGCGGCGAACAGCGCGGCCTCTTCTCCGCCGGCACCCGCCCGGATTTCCATGATCACACTCCGGTTGTCGCGCGGATCCCGCGGGGAGATCTGTTCGAGCAATCCCTCCTCCAGCGCGGCGACCCGTATCTCGAGTGCTTCTATCTCTTCGCGTGCGAGTTCACGGAGTTCCCGGTCCTGGGTTTCGGTCAGCAGCGTCCGGTTGTCTTCGAGTTCCCGGGACCATTGCGCATGCTGCCGAATCGAATCGACAATGGGCTGGAGTTCAGACAGCTCGATCAGCAGGCGCCGGTACCGGTCCTGGTCCGCCAGCACGGCGGGATCCCCGATCGCGGAGGAAATTTCCTCATAACGGGTTTCAATGGTTTTCAGTCGTTCGATCATGAAAGCGGTGCAGTCTCCTTGCCGGTTCTTAAAAACGATACCGCCTATTATAGCATCCGATCCGCACATCGGGGGGATATCGCCGGATGGGCATTCCTGATATAATGCTTGCGGGTTTCCCGGTCAAGCCGCCGCGCAGCCCGTATGACCGATGGGTCGTCCATATAGGAAAGGAGATAGATGGGATGTTGAAAACACACGAAGTCGAACAAATGTGTTGTGTCGCGAAAGGACCCAACCACGGTCCCGCCCCGATTCCGGAGGAGGGCAAATGGGTTCAGGCCAAGCAGATCGGCGACATATCCGGATTTACACACGGGGTGGGCTGGTGTGCTCCCCAGCAGGGCGCCTGCAAACTGTCGCTCAATGTCAAAGACGGGATCATCCAGGAGGCGCTCGTCGAGACACTAGGTTGCACCGGTATGACGCATTCGGCCGCTATGGCCGCCGAGATTCTCGCCGGCAAAACCATACTGGAAGCCTTGAACACCGACCTGGTCTGCGACGCGATCAACACCGCGATGCGCGAACTGTTCCTGCAGATTGTATACGGCCGCACACAGTCCGCGTTCTCCGAAGGCGGGCTCCCGATCGGCGCTTCGCTGGAAGATCTGGGCAAGGGGCTCCGCAGCACCGTCGGGACGATGTTTTCGACGGTCGACAAGGGCGCGCGCTATCTGGAACTCACCGAAGGATATGTCGTGAAAATGGCACTGGACGAAAACGACGAAATCATCGGGTATCAGTTCCTCCGGATCGGTCCCATGCTGGAAATGATCAAAAAAGGCGTGGATGCCAACGAGGCGTACCAAAGCAATCTGGGAACATACGGCCGTTTCGACGAAGCAGCGAAGGTCATCGACCCGCGGCACGCGTGACAGACACGGACCATACGGAAAGGAACGGTTGACGATATGGCATTGTTTGAA
>CAZBKR010000243.1:0-2748 GCA_964492455.1 uncultured Oscillospiraceae bacterium | reverse complement strand
GGAGGTTGGCAATCACCGCTTTGAGCGCTTCCGCGGTCATGCCCAACTCCTGCGCGAGATCCGCGATCTCGTGATCGGTCTGGGGCAGGAACTCATGCAGGGGCGGATCCAGCAGACGGATGGTGACCGGATATCCTTCGAGCACACGATACAGCTCTTCGAAATCCTTGCGCTGCATCGGCAGGATCTTGTCCAGAGCTTTGCGACGGGCGGCTTCGGTCTTGGCAACGATCATCTGCCGGAACGCAAAGATGCGGTCGGGCTCAAAGAACATATGCTCTGTGCGGCACAGGCCGATGCCCTGCGCACCCAGTTCCACCGCCACTTTGGCATCGCGAACGGTGTCGGCGTTGGTCCGGACTTTCAGTACGCGGAACTTGTCGGTCCAGGCCATGACCCGGGCAAAGTCGCCCGACAGGCTGGCTTCCTCGGTCTTGATGCTGCCGGCATACACGTTGCCGGTGGAGCCGTCGAGCGAGATCCAGTCTCCTTCATGATAGACATTGCCCGCCTTGTCGGAGAAACACTTGTTGTGTTCGTCGATGGCAAGTTCCGAACAACCGGACACGCAGCATTTGCCCATGCCGCGCGCGACGACCGCCGCATGGGAGGTCATGCCGCCGCGACCGGTCAGAATGCCCTCGGAAACCGTCATGCCGACGATATCTTCCGGTGAGGTCTCCAGACGGACCAGGACCACCTTGTCCCCCAGTTCGGAGGCGTGCTCCGCGTCTTCCGCGGTGAAGTACACTTTGCCGGTGGCCGCGCCGGGGGACGCGGGCAGACCCTTGGCAATCGGGGCGGCGGCTTTGAGCGCGGCGGGTTCGAAGGTCGGGTGCAGCAGCGCGTCGAGCTGTTTGGGATCGATCTTCATCAGTGCTTCCTGTTCCGTCAGAAGTCCCTCGTCGACCATGTCGACGGCGACCTTGAGCGCGGCGGCCGCGGTACGCTTGCCGTTGCGGGTCTGGAGCATGAAGAGCTTGCCGCGTTCGATTGTGAACTCCATGTCCTGCATGTCTTTATAATGTTTTTCCAGTGTGTTGGCGATATTCGCGAACTGCTCGTACACATCGGGCATGACTTCGCGCAGCTGGTCGATGGTCTGCGGGGTGCGGATCCCTGCCACGACGTCTTCGCCCTGGGCGTTCATGAGGAACTCGCCGTAGAGCTTGTTCTCACCGGTCGCGGGATTGCGGGTGAAAGCCACGCCGGTACCGGACGTGTCACCCATGTTGCCGTACACCATCTCCTGCACGTTGACCGCGGTGCCCCAGCTGTAAGGGATGTCGTTCTGGCGGCGATAGATGATTGCCCGCTCGTTGTTCCAGGAACGGAAAACCGCTTCGATGGCTTCAATCAGCTGAACGCGGGGATCCTGCGGGAAGGGTTCGCCCTTTTCCTGGAGATAGACCTGCTTGAAGCGCTTGACGACTTCTTTCATCGCATCCGCGCTCAAATCCGTGTCCAGTACGGCGCCGGTTTCTTCCTTGACGGCCTCGAGCTGTGATTCAAATTTGGATTTGGGGATGTCCATGACGACATCCGCGAACATCGAGATGAAGCGACGATAACTGTCATACGCAAAGCGGGGGTTGCCGGTCAGAGCGGCCAGGCCCTCCACAACGGTGTCGTTCAGCCCCAGATTGAGAATGGTGTCCATCATACCCGGCATGGACGCGCGCGCACCCGACCGGACCGACACCAGATACGGATCGACGGGATCTCCGAACTTTTTGCCGATCATCTCCTCAACTTTGGCGAGGGTCGCGAAGATCTCCGCCTGGATCGATGCGTCGATGGTCTTTTTGTCGTCATAGTAACGGGTGCAGGCTTCGGTGGTGATGGTGAAGCCGCGGGGCACGGGCAAGCCCAGCCCGGTCATTTCGGCAAGGTTGGCACCTTTGCCGCCGAGCAGGTTTTTCATGGATGCGTTTCCTTCGGAAAAGAGGTAAACGTACTTGGTCATCTGGGTCCTCCTTTGGCGCGTAGCCGATCCTGTCATTGCAGGTGATGTACATAGGTAGTGTGTTATGTGCTAAAAGTCGAATTTACCGGCAAACCAGGTATCGAGCTCGTCGATCGGAACCCGGACCTGGGTCATCGCATCCCGTTCCCGGATGGTCACGCTGCCATCCTGCAGTGAATCGAAATCGAAGGTCACACAGTAAGGAGTGCCGATCTCGTCCTGGCGGCGATACCGTTTCCCGATCGACTGGCGGTCGTCGAATTCACACATATGGTTTTTCGCGAGCTGACTGTAGACCTCGGTCGCGGCATCGGCCAGTTTTGCGGACAGCGGAAGCACCGCGATCTTGATGGGTGCGATCGCCGGGTGGAACCGGAGCACGGTACGGGTGTCGCCGCCTTCCAGCGTCTCCTCATCGTACGCACCGCACAAAAACGCCAACGCCATACGGTCGGCGCCCAGCGAGGGTTCGACCACATAGGGGACGTATTTTTCATTGGTGGCGGGATCAAAGTAGGACAAATCCTCCCTCGAGTGTTCCATATGACGCTTAAGGTCGTAATCCGTCCGGTCGGCGATGCCCCAGAGCTCACCCCAGCCAAACGGGAACCTGAACTCAAAATCGGTCGTCGCGCGGGAATAGAACGAGAGCTCCTCCGGAGAGTGATCGCGCAGACGCAGGTCCTGTTCCCGGATCCCGAGCGACAGGAGCCAGTCTTTGCAGAATCCGCGCCAATAGGAGAACCATTCCAGATCGGTCCCCGGCTGACAGAAAAATTCCA
>CAZBKR010000242.1:353-2781 GCA_964492455.1 uncultured Oscillospiraceae bacterium | reverse complement strand
ATCCGGAAATCGAGCGGTTCATCCAGTGGAAAGCTACCGAAGAAGACAAGGTGCTTGCGCTGGCGAAAATGGGATACGATGCCGACATGGACGGCGAGGCATATCAGACCGTATCCGGACAGAACAGCAACAACTCCATCCGGATTCCGGATGCCTTCATGCGAATGGTGGAACAACTGGAGGTGGATCCGGATGCCACTATCACACTGACCGGACGCGTCGACAGCCGTGTCGACCGTGAGGTTCGTGTGGCCGATCTGTGGCGCATTTTCAACCAGGCCGCCTGGCGCTGTGCGGATCCCGCACCGCAGTTTACCGACACCTTCAACGCCTGGCATACCTGCCCCGCGGGTGAGGACGGCGACCGAACCGCGCGCCACAACCGGCTGAACTCCACCAATCCCTGCGGTGAGTACGCGTTTCTGGACGACACCTCCTGCAACCTCGCCTCCATCAACATACTCCGGTTCCTCGACGAGGAAACCGGCTCGTTCGATCTGCAGGGATATCTGCATATGATCGCGCTCTGCCAGATGGTGCTGGAAGCGTCGGTCCATTGGGGGCAGTTTCCCACACCCGATATCGCGCGAAAAACCTGGCTCTTCCGCACCACCGGACTGGGGATGGCCAACCTGGCCGCGCTGCTGATGTCCTGTGCCTTGCCCTATGACTCGGACGAAGCGCGGACACTCTCAGCTGCATTGGTTGGAATCCTGACCGGCCACAGTTATTATGTGTCTTCACTCATGGCGGAGAAGGCAGGTGCTTTTGCCTGTTACGACCTCAACCGGGACGATATGCTGCGGGTGATCCGCAACCATGCGCGGGTTGCAGGCGCGTTGGACGGCGCGTATGACGGACTGGGATACGCCCCCGTTGCCGTCGATCACAAAGCGCTCGCCGCGATCGGGATGGGCGATTTGTCCGGGACTTTGACGGATGTGTGGCAGGCTGCAATGCTAAGCGGAGAGGCACATGGGTATCGCAACGCACAGGTGTCTGTCATGGCACCGACCGGCACCATTTCATTCGCCATGGACTGCTCTTCTACGAGCATCGAGCCGTTCTTTTCTCACGTCATGTACAAAAAACTCTCCGGCGGCGGATTCATGAAACTCGCGAATCCGGTTGTCGAAGCGGGGTTGCGCCGGTTGGGTTACGAGCAGGAGCAGGTGGAAGACATCCTGGCCTATATCCTCCGCGAGCAGGACGGGCGGATCGTGGACGGTAAAATCGAAGGAGCGCCGCATCTGCTCCCCGAACATCTCCCGGTATTCGACACCGCCAACCAGTGCGGAACCGGGAAACGATATATCCACTACAGCGGGCATGTGCGGATGGTCGCCGCGCTCACTCCTTTGCTGAGCGGAGCGATATCCAAAACCGTGAATCTGCCCCGGGAAGCCACCGTCGAAGATTTCATGGATGTCCATCTGATGGCCTGGCACCTGGGAGTCAAGGGCATCACCTTGTACCGGGACGGATCCAAAGCCGCGCAGCCGCTCAATCTGCGTCTGGACCCGGAACAGGCTGACGTGAATCTGGCCGACTTGAGTTATAAGCAGCTGCTCACTTTTGCCACCAGCGCACGAGAGCGACTGGGGGCGGTGGAGCAGAACGGAGCGGGAGGTGTCCGGCTGTCCAGGAGGGACAAACCTGTCGGCATCCGTTCAGGGCACACGCATCCCGCGCAGATCGACGACGTCAAGATCTATACGACGGTCAACCGGAATGCCAAGGGCCAGATTTCGGAAATCTACATCACGACCGATCGCGAAGGCACCCTGATCATGGGGTTGCTCAACTCGTTGTCCAAGACCATTTCCGTGATGCTGCAATACCAGATTCCTGCCCAGAACATTTCCAAAATGCTGCGTGGACAGAAGTACGAACCCTACGGGTTTGTCACGCGCCATCCATATATCAAGTACTGTACCTCCATCTCGGACTTGATCAGCAAGATCATCGACATTGAGATCGGCGACTTCTCCCGTTGTCAGGTCAAACCGGAGAGCAGCGGATTGTCTGAGCCCCTGGAGACCGCTCCCGCCTTTCCCGATCTGCCCGACCGGGAGTATGCGACCGGTGTGCAGGGAGAACCCGGTACGGGACATCCTTCCCTGCCTGCATCCGTGCAGGGAGAACGTCTGTATGACGGCTCCACCTGCCCGACCTGCTCCAGTACGCGTATGGTGCGCAACGGAACCTGCAAGGTGTGTCTGGATTGCGGCACCACCACCGGGTGCTCCTGAAACGATATCCGTCCGTTTGCTGACATGGGAAAGGCGCCGGTTCATCACCGGCGCCTTTTGCGTATCGGACTTAGCCAGGCAACAACCCGTCAGGTCAGCAGGTCATTCGATTTCAATGGTCGTCTTTTTCTCAGATGCGGCTGTTTTCGGAACGGTGATCTCCAGGATGCCGTCCT
>CAZBKR010000242.1:0-343 GCA_964492455.1 uncultured Oscillospiraceae bacterium | reverse complement strand
CATCTTCCGCCACGGCGCCATCCAGATACAGACAACGCTGCATCGATCCGACTCTGCGCTCGCGATGGATGTAATTCCCTTTGGTCTCTTCCGACGACTCGTCACGCTGGACCGAGATGGTCAGCCGACCGTCTTCCAGTTCGAGCTGGATCTCTTCCTTCTTGACGCCTGGAAGCTCCGCCTCCACACAGTATTGGTTGTCGGTTTCGCGTACATCCAGTTTGAAGCTTTGATTGACCAGACTTCTCCGGAAGGGAGACGCTTCGTTAAAGAAGTCGTCCATCACACTGAAGAAATCGTCAAAGCGGCCGTTGGATTGGGGGAGCAGAGAGCGTTTGCGGTT
>CAZBKR010000241.1:0-2806 GCA_964492455.1 uncultured Oscillospiraceae bacterium | reverse complement strand
CCCGGCCGGCCAGCGCGATCGCGTAGTTGACACCGCGGTCCTGGGGGTAGATCTGGGCCATGCCGGCGAGTTTGACACCCGGGTCCGGGGTATCGATGCCCGCTACCCTTTGTCCATAGTTACGCAATACGACCGGTTGTGCGTACCGGGTGCGCCGGACGCGCCACTCGACAACCTGCGAAGAAGAAAACGAGGGAAGGATCCGGGCCAGTTCGCCGCAGAAGAGCCGGTAGATCTCGTCGTCGGTACAGGTCCACAACGGATCGGTGATGCCCAGGTATCGGGACAGATAGACCACCGCTCCCTGATAGGTCCCGATGCCGGTCAGATTGGTGTGTTCGACCATCACCACAAACGGGAGCGTGTCGCAGATCGTGGTCCAGTAGGCATCGGTCAAGGAGGCTTTGAGCCGCATCACTACACAGAGATTGGCCTTGTGTGAGACCGACGTGACTTTATCCAGATAGTCCGGAGGCAGCCGGAGGGCGCCGGCGATATTGGCAAACTGCCGGCCCGCGATGCAGGCGACGACCGCGTCACAGGACAGGGTGCGCGCGCTGCAGTCTTCCAGGATGCAGGTCACCGCATAGCCGCCGTTGTCCCGTTTGGAGATGTCGAGAGCGGTGGTGCGGGTGAGCACGCTGCCGCCGTATGTAACGATCTCTTCGACCAGCCGGTCGACCATACGCCCGAAACTGCCCCGCATATACCCCAGCGTCTCTTTGCCCCTGCCGCCCTTGCGGGAACCGCCGCGCAGTTTGAACTTGTTCCAGATCCATACAGCGGACACCTCTTCGGCATCGGCATCGAACTTGGCACGCAGCAGAGGTTTCCAGAGGGTTTCATAGGCACGCCGACCACTCTGCCGGCGCAGCCAGTCCGCCGCTGTCTGTCCTTCGAGTGCCGCAAAGTGCCGCAATCGCCCCGCGCGCAGAACCAGCAGACCGGTCCGGATCCTGTCGATAAACGGGATCGCCCGGAACCGCAGCAGATCCAGCGGACCCGTAAACGGGTACAACCGGCCACCGGACAGCAGCGCGTCCCTGGGGTGGTACCATTCGATCTGGTCCCCGAGTCCGAGTTCATCCGCGAGCGACCTCACATAGGTGTCACTGGTGAAAATATGGTGGTAGATATGTTCGAGACGTCCGCCACCGGTGAAAAAGGAAGACAGCATGCCGCCGGCCTCGGGATTCTGTTCGATCACCGTAACCGAAAACCCCGCTTTCCCGAGCCGATATGCGGTTGTCAGTCCCGTCACCCCGCCGCCGATCACACAGACGGTCTTGGATGGACGTCCGGCTGTCTCGGTATCCATCGCGTCCCTCTATCGGATTCTGCGAGCTTCGATGTAGTATCGCTTGCCCTCTGCTTCACCGGTCGAAAACGTTTTGCGGGGATATACCCCGTTCCTGGCAATATCATTGAAAAAGCGGGATTTCGGGAGTGGCGGCAGCAGGAGTCCGGTCGCTTCCGGCCCGGTCAGTGCGCACAGCGCGTCCGCGCCGTGGATATAGTCGACAGAGACACCGGGGAGATCGGCCAGTGCGTCGACCATCGGCTGGATGCGGTCGACCGCGAGTCGGTCGGAGGGCGGGAAACGAAGCAGGGCGGCCGATGCCCCGCTGATGACCGAGACAGTACATGGATCCGGCGACTCTTTTCCCATACAGGTGATTGCCTGCGCGGCATGGATGACTTCGACCGGTCCGTCCGGAGCGGCGGGATCCGAAAACCAGTTTCGTGCAAACGTGAGCAGGGTGTCAAAGGAGCATCCGAACAAAATCCGGTGAATCGGCTCGAACACCAGTCCGGGGTCGTGCAGATTGATCAGTTCGGCCATCGCGTACCGCGCGGGGTGGCTGGAAGCTACGGTCGGGCGGAGCCGCTCCCAGCATGCCTTGGCGGTAACCAGACTGTGGTTGCCGTCGCCGACTGCCATGAGGAGCCCGTGCCTGCGCCAGGATTCCAGCTGGAACAGGGCGTCAAACGCCGCCTCCAGCGCCGGATCCTCCCCGGGGATGCGCCACCCCCGGATCCGTCCCCCGCCCAGCATCAGCGGAGTATCGTAGAGAAGTTCGAATCTTCCTGCTGTGCATAGCGCAAGGAGGGGGTCGAGAACCATACCTTCCGGATCGTCGCTCAGCAGTTGCACGTGCGGAAGTTCCAGCGGCGCGTTTTCGCGGATGCGGATCCGGGGCGGAATCCGCTCCAGTACCGTCCCTTCGGAAGCCCGGATCGGCGCCCGGTTGCCCGGTTCATATTCGTATCGTTCCAGGTCGACCGCCAGTACCAGACCGGTCCGGTCCGGAACACCCGGCACCGAACGCTGTGTGAGTACCGCGCACCGTCCCGCGTCCTGCAGGATGCCCGTTTGGAGATAGGTCTCCATCTGCCGGTTGATGCCGGCGATGCGCGCTTCCATCTGCGCCGGTGTCTCGGAAAGATATACCTCAGGCAGTACCAGAGACAGGGCTGAAGGACTCTCTCCCACCAGCGCCGCAGCCTGATGCCAGTAGGCGGGAGCAGAGGTGAACTGGTCGCAGGCGACCACCGCCCACTTGGCGTATTCCACATCGCGGGCCGGCAACAACACGTCCGGCACGGTCACGATGCCGTCCCATTTCTGCATGGATATGATCTCCTTTGAGGTCGAGTCAGCGGCAGCGCCGCGAGGACTTTCGCTTTCCAGTATAATACATGGTGTTCCGCGTGCGCTTGTTGCCGTACGTTTTTTGGTGTAGAATTCTGCTCAATCGGCCCTTCCGGCCAGCGGAGCGTGCAAACCGGAAACGGGCCTGCTTTT
>CAZBKR010000240.1:674-2853 GCA_964492455.1 uncultured Oscillospiraceae bacterium | reverse complement strand
AGATGCGCGGCGGTCATGTAATCATTCAGGAAAGAGTTCTCCTGCAGGAGGGAAGACTCTTCCTCCGTCAAGGTGGTGTAGAGCTCGGTGGTGTATCCGCCCGTCGCGTCTGCGATGGTACACCGCAGCAGGTAAGGATAGAGCAGACATTCGGCTTCCAGTGGATCCTTCGCGGTTTCCACCAGCCCGGCCAGCCGGATCCCGTACCGGATCGAGTCCGTGCGCTGCCCGGTCTGCAGCGCGCAGATGGCCGCGAGATACAAGGTCTGCGGGTTGTCCGGATCCCTGTCGAGCAGCGCGGCTGTGGTAGCAAGGCACTGTTCGTATTCTTTGAGGGAGAACAGACAGCTTGCCTGCAGTGTGTCCAGCGTGGCATCTTCGTATGTGTTATCTTCCAGGAGATCCACACACTTCTGGAGTTCTCCGCAGCTGACCAGTGCGCGGGCTACGGTCTGTTTCATGCGGATGATCTCTTCTTCCGGGGTTTTCTTGTCGACTTGTTCCATATACAGCGCGTGGTACCGGATCGCGGCCTCTCCGGTCCGCGCATAATGGGAAGCTCCGTCAATGAGATAACTGGCCCCGTGCGCCATCGCCAGATACTGGAGATGGATCTCGTCCGGATAGGTTTCGGCCAGCGTCAGAGAGTCACCTACCAGTGTGGAGGTCACGCCGCCGTCTGACCCCATGCGCGCGACCAGCGCGTAACGCTTGCCGGGCACCAGCTGCTCTTCCAGTTTTTCGAGTACCTCCGTAACATCATCCTGCCGGTCGGCCAGCTGGTCGGGCAGGATGGCTGTCTGCAGGTGGTATCCGTGCAGAATGCAGCTCCGGAGCAGCTCCCGGTACCGCACCTTCTGTTGTTCAGTTGGATTTTCCAGCGAGCTGTAAGCATCCAGCAAGGCCAGCTGCCACGCGGGTGTCCGGGTCCGTCCCAGATATCCGGATTCCAAAGTGGACAACGCGTTGCCCCGGGTCAGCGCGGACAGCAGCTGAACCTGTTCATCGGAAGGAGAGAGAGACAGTGCCCGGTCGGTCTCCTCCGGCTTTGCCAGCACCGCGCCCCGCCAGGCCAGCAGACGCCCGGTGGCCAGGTTGTTGTAGTAGGCCGCCGCCGCCGGATCGCCGGCGTCCGCCATCAGTTCCTGATAAGTGAGGAGTGTCTCGATATCCTGACGGATCGCCTTGACGGGAGATAGGGGATAACTCAGAACGGTGTTATACAACGCAGCCAGCACAATGAGAAGGAGTGCCACCGCAAAGGAGAGGTGGCGCCGGAAGAACGGGGCTTTGACGGAAGGTGCGGCGGAAGATACCTCCATAGGTTCCTGAGGGAGCGGTCCACGCTGCCGCAGCGCGTGCTGGAATAGAAAGCAGACCAGCGGTACAAAGAGAACCCACTGAGCCGAAACGAAGAGTACCGAAGCCGCGGTCTGACTCAGGAAGGAGACCTGAAGACCCGGCCAGAGGAGGACGATCCCGTCGTGCAGGACGGGCAGCAAAAACAGAAACACCGCGGTCGCGACAGAGGAGGACAGCATCAGCACCGGGCGGTGGATCCAGTAACGGAAAGCCTGTCCAAAGGTGGTATCGTGTGCCGGGACGGCCTGGATACATAGCAGCCAGAACGCTGCGGTCGAGAGGGTTAACCCGACGGCGAGCCCTGCGACCGCCATCAGGAGGAGATACAGAAAGCCTGCGCCCCGGATGGCAATCAGAGAGCCGTGAGCGAGCAGCAGAGTGTAGAGGGTTCCGGACAAAGTGGAAACAGCAGCCAGCCAGATGCCTCCCCGGTAAAACACTTTAACGGTTTCCCGGACGGCCCGGCCGCCGGGATGGCCAACAAGGCTTCGCACCGCGAGAATGAAGAAGAACCAGGCCCCGATCCAACCGGGGACCTCCGACAGAAGCACAGCCCAGACCGGAATCGAATGGCCGGCCGCGCGCATAAGAAGAGACCGGACCAGAAAAGGCAGCACCGCGAGGCACAACAAAGCTGCCCCGATCCATCCACCCGCTTTGAGCGTGTAGAAGCGGGACAGCTGTCCAAAGAAACGCTTCATGAAATTTCCTCCGTCCGACTAGTGGAGTGGCATCCGGATCAACTTGATTTTAGCAGAGCCAAAGCCACCTGACATAACTGCATCGCTATGTGCCGGAAGATACCGGAGCACACAGG
>CAZBKR010000240.1:0-664 GCA_964492455.1 uncultured Oscillospiraceae bacterium | reverse complement strand
CCGACCGGGAGGAAAACACCGCTTATGGAGATCGAAACGCCAGAACCCGGCACGAAACCCTTCTACCAGGAAGAAACGCTGGGAGACGCGCTGCTGCCTGTCAAAATGCTGCGTGGCGGGGTCGTCGCAGGACGTCTGGTGGCGCCGCATTGGCACACCTTTATGGAAATCCTTTATTTTCTGGAAGGCGGTGTGGAACTCACCCTCAACGCCACCCGACACCAGATCACCGCGGGGGATGCGGTGCTGCTCAACGGCATGGACATCCATGCCATGAAGGGAGAGGCTTCGTTTCTGGTGCTGGAGATCGCTCCCGGCTTGACAGACGACATCCGGATGCCGCTCCGACAGCTGTTTCCGTCGGACGACGCCTGCAAGGTGGTCCGTATGCGGGAGGACCACCGGACCGGATTGCGATCTACGCTCGCGGAACAGATGCCGGCAATCGCGGACGTATTTGACGCCCGCTCACCCGGATACGAACTGGACATCCGCGGCAGGATTTATCTTATCGCGGCGGCGCTGATCCGGTATGCTGCCGTGTCGGCCGGGCCCGTTGCCGGAGAGCGTCCGACCCGCCAGCATCCGGAGGGGCGCAGCGTATCGGAAGGCGAAATCAGGCGTCGGGACATCGCCCGGCTGGAGGATCTGCTGGCCTATCTGC
>CAZBKR010000239.1:0-2855 GCA_964492455.1 uncultured Oscillospiraceae bacterium | reverse complement strand
TGGGAAAGTCCGGCTCGGGCAAGTCCACCCTGCTCAACATCCTGGGCGGGCTGGACCGTATGAGCGAGGGAGAGTACCTATTCGACGGCACCAAGGTCCGGATTGACAACCCTTCCCGCGCGGCGGCTTTCCGGCGCGAGCAAGTCGGTTTCATCGTACAGGACTTCGCTCTGATCGAGGACATGACCGTGTATGAGAATGTGGCGCTTCCCCTGCGGCAGCGCCGTTTACGCGGAAGCGTGATCCGGAGTCGCGTGGGGGGGATCCTGGAAGAACTGGGGCTGGCGGACAAGTCGCGCAAAACCCCGCTGGAACTCTCCGGCGGTGAACAGCAACGGGTAGCGATCGCCCGTGCGGTTGTCCACGAGCCCGCGCTGGTGCTCGCGGATGAGCCAACAGGCGCATTGGACGAAGAGACCGAGCGGGGGATACTCGACATCTTCTGCCGCCTGCATGAGACCGGACGAACGATCATCATCGTAACGCACGACCGGAACGTCGCGGACACGTGCGGCCGCACGGTGCGGCTGCGCGATGGGCGGGTCGAGGAGGAGGCACCATGACCGGCCGCAGGCGGCGGAGTCCGCCGGTATGGCTGGGCCGCCTGGCGATCGGCTGTCTGTCGGTCACCCTCCTCCTGCTGACTTGCGGGTGTGGTTTCTTCCTTCCGGGTGGTGGTCAGGTGACAAGGCCTACCCGTGAAGAGCAGAACCTCTTCTACGGAGAGTCAAAAGACGAGCGGGCACTCAATAAACGCGTGGATCCCTTTAAGCTGGTACGGTTCATCAACGGCGGATCCGGCGTACTCTGCGATCTGGCCGCCGAACGCGGACTCACCCCCCAACCGGCGGAATTTTTCACGTTCCTCGTCGAGATGCCGTCGACGTTCGATCCGGACAAACAGAAAGGCACCGATCGTTACCTGGCTGGGAAGCTTGCGGAATCCACCCAAAACGGCTATGACTTTAGTCCGTTTTCCGGGGAAAAACTGGTCGGTCAAGCCTATGTTTTCAGCGGGGTCGGGACTCTGGTTTCCTATATCGTCCTGCTCGACGGGGACGCGCAGATCATCGGACTCTGGGAGGACACCTACGCGCCGACGGCCGCGGACGCGGAAGCCGAAACGCATTGGACCTTTTTCAACAGGGTGGACGACTGAGCGTACGGATCCCCCGGCAACCGCCAGCCAACCTGCGGCCTGCGCCCTCCGGCGCCGGCCGTTTTGGTTGTGTGATCGCGCCATCCGTTATAACATGATAGTGCATACGGTCCGCCCCGTTCCGGGGCGGTGAACGGCAGGACGCCGGTGTGACTGTGACAGTAGAAACGGAGATCCCCCGCATGATCACTCTGCACAACAAAGGTGCCTGGCTCATCGACGGCACCGCCCTCCTCCTCGATGATATGACGCGCGAACAGTCCCTCGGGGCTCTTGCCGCCGCCGGTCTCCCCGGCGAACGGCTTGACGCAGTCGAACAGACCGGAGCGGCCGAGGCAGCCCGCCGGCAGACCATTGCGCACTCCATATTATCCGCGCACAATGTCGCGGGTAACGAAACCGACCTGCGCATCCGGTTCGACGCGATGGCCTCCCACGACATCACCTATGTCGGCATCGTCCAGACCGCGCGCGCCAGCGGGCTGGAGCGGTTCCCGGTCCCCTACGCGCTGACCAACTGCCACAACTCATTGTGCGCGGTCGGCGGCACGATCAACGAAGATGACCATGTGTTCGGACTGTCTGCCGCGTATAAATACGGCGGGATCTACGTCCCCGCCAACCAGGCGGTCATCCACCAGTATGTGCGCGAGGAAATGACCGGTTGCGGCCGCATGATCCTCGGTTCCGACTCGCACACCCGTTACGGCGCTCTCGGTACCATGGGCGTCGGCGAAGGCGGTCCCGAGCTGGTCAAGCAGCTGCTCAGCAACACCTATGACATCTCCGCCCCGGACGTCGTCCTCGTCTATCTGGAGGGGACGCCCCGCCGGGGTGTCGGCCCCCACGATGTCGCGGTTGCGCTCACCGGCGCGGTGTTCGCCTCCGGATTTGTCAAAAACAAAGTCCTGGAGTTCGCGGGGCCCGGTGTCGCCGGGCTATCGGTCGACTTCCGGAACGGCATCGACGTCATGACGACCGAGACCACCTGCCTGAGCTCCATCTGGACCACCGACGACAAAGTCGCGGAGTACTTCCGCATCCACGGCCGTCCGGACGCCTACAAAAAGCTGGCCCCCGGAGTGGTCGCGCGCTACGATGCGGTCGTCCGGGTCGACCTCTCGGCGATCGAGCCGATGGTCGCGCTCCCGTTCCACCCGAGCAACGCGGTCCTGGTCCGGGATCTCGCGGACCATCCCGCGGACATCCTGGCTGCGGTCGAAGCCGATACCCGCGCGCAATTTGGACCGGAAGTCTCGCTCAACCTGCTCGACAAACTCGTCGACGGACGGCTCGTCGTCGACCAGGGCATCATCGCGGGTTGCGCGGGCGGCACCTTCGAGAACATCTGTGAAGCCGCGGCCATCCTCCGCGGGCAATCGGTCGGAGACGGCTACTTCTCACTGAGCGTCTATCCCGCCAGCACCCCGGTCAATCTCGCGATCGCGCGCAACGGCGTGCTGGCCGACCTGCTGGCCTCCGGCGCGGTCTCCAAGCCCGCGTTCTGCGGCCCCTGTTTCGGCGCGGGCGACGTCCCGGCCAACAACGGATTGTCGATCCGCCACACCACCCGCAACTTCCCCTCCCGGGAGGGTTCCAAACCCGGCCAGGGACAGATCGCGGCGGTCGCGCTCATGGACGCGCGTTCCATCGCCGCCACCGCGGCCAACGGCGGCCGGCTCACCCCCGCCACCGA
>CAZBKR010000238.1:0-2884 GCA_964492455.1 uncultured Oscillospiraceae bacterium | reverse complement strand
CTCTCCTTTCGTGGTTCCCTACCTGTCCGGCTGTGCGACCGATCCGCCGTGTTTCCGTCAGTATACGACAACATCACGAAAGAAAAGATATTATCAAATAAGTTTTACTATTTCCTCCGCACACTCCCGCATGACAGCAGGGATCTGAATGCCCTGCGGGCAGAGCGGCACGCACGCCCCGCAGGCGATGCAGGCGGCCGGCAGCGTGTCCGGATCCATGGCGCCGAGGGTAAACCGCAAAGTGCCCGCGCTCCCCGCCTTGATTTCGTTGTGGAACGAGAACAGCCTGGGAATGTCGAGCTGCTGCGGACAGACCTCGCAGCAGTACCGGCAGGCTGTGCAGGGGACCGCGTTGTACAGGGTCGCAGCCGCGCGCTCCAGCACGTCCTTTTCCTCCGGGGTCAGCGGCTGGCCGCCGGAAACGGTCTCGAGATTGTCCTTGAGCTGCTCCAGTGTGGTCATGCCGGAGAGAATCACCGCCACGTTTGGAAGCGAGAAGAGATACCGGAACGCCCAGGAGGCGATGGAGTCATGCGGACGCATCGCGCGGAGCATCGCGTCCGCCCCCGGGTTGAGCGAGGCCAGTCGTCCGCCGCGCACCGGCTCCATCACGATCACCGGGATGCCGTGCGCCGTGAGGATTTCATACTTCCGCCCCGCGTCCTGGAGTTTCCAGTCCAGATAGTTGAGCTGGATCTGCGCAAACTCAAAGCAGTCCTTCCAGGCCAGGAATTTCTCGATCGTCTCGGGACGGGCATGCGCGGAGAACCCGAGGTGACGGATCCTCCCGGCCCGTTTTTGCGCGAGCAGGTACTCCACCATCCCGAGATCCTCGTCGGTGTACAAATCGTAGGCGGTCTCGGACAAGTTGTGGAGCAGATAAAAGTCAAAATAGTCGACCCCGCATTTTTCGAGCTGGTCCTCGAACACGTCTGCCGGCGTGCGGATGTCAAAACCGGACATATACCCGGTCATGGACAGTTTTCCGTTCTCCAGCTTCATCTGGTGCCCGGGCATCTTGGTCGCGAGGTACCAGGTGTCCCGCGGCAGCTCCCGCAGCACGCGTCCGACCACTTCCTCGGACTGGCCGCTGTGGTACCGGTAGGCGGTGTCGAAATAGTTGACCCCGTGCCCGTACGCGTATTCGATGATCTCCCGGGCCTTTGTCTCGTCGATCGGGCCGTGTTCCCCGAGCGTCGGGAGCCGCATGTTCCCCATGCCGAGCAGGGAGAGCTGTATATCCTGAAAGGGTGTGTAGCGCATGGTTTCCTCCTGTGTTGTGGACTGCCGGAAACGATAGAAAAAACCGGACAGGTACGATGGTAGCAAAAATGAGCGCAACGCTTCAAGTCAAATACGGAGACGGATCTTTGCGATTTGACAGGTCGTCATTACGCCCTGACGTACTCTTTATCGCTCCATAAAGTCTATTTTTCGTTCCGGATATTCCCGTCGGTAAGCAAACAACTCCACTGCGATGGACTCGGTTCCTTCCGGCACCGGTGTTTCGATCGCGGCACTCCGCAGCCGCATACCCGACCGTCCGGTCTTCCTGGATGCCCCCGCGATGATTCCGAACGCGCCGCCGCTCCCGCCTGTCACAGGAACTTCGTCCAGATAGGACAACGCATGAAACCGCAGGGAGATCCCCTCTTCGCATTCGTATTCGATCACAGGATAACGCATCCCGCGGGGGCAATGCTCCGCGATCGACGCGAGCAGCCGGGAGCGGGTTTCTTCCCTTTCTGCCGAGGTCATCTGCTCCGCCCACGCGGGCGAGGCAACCGTCTCCTCCACCTGCTTCCACGGGTCGAACAGCACCACCCGCTCGATCTGCATCCAGTGGGGTTCCCCGGTGCCGGCATCGGAAAACGTGACACGCGGATAGAGAGCGGGATCCTCTCCCGCTTCCCCCACGGGCAGCTGCATCCGCAGTCCGACCGGATGTTCGGTGCCGGCCCCGCGGACCGCGACCGAGACCGGTGTCTTAGCGAGCGCTGCCGCCGGAAGGTCGTCCGTTCCTTCCAGCGACAGGGTGATCAGCAGCATCTGCTCGTAATCGGCCTCTGCCAGCCTCTCCGGCTTCCAGCCGGCGCGCAGGAAGAGTGTTAAAAGAACCACAGACTCCCAATCGAGCGGATCCAGCCGGGTGGAGGTCACCTCCCGGACCGGGAAGGCCCGCCCGCCCAGCGTCACTTCGTACGCATGCTGTAACGGGTGCGGACGATCCTGACACAGGTGATGCAACAACCGTTGCCGGTTGTTCCAGTGCATCCGTTCCCGGTGATCCGAGCCGGACGGAAGGCCGGTTTCCAGGCCGTTGTGCTCCGGGACCCCCTCCTGCAACCCTTCCGCTTCCGGATCCCACAACACCGCCACCAGCCGGGTTTCCTGTCCCTTCCCGGTCCATCCCAGGAGGCTGTACTCCGACCCTCCGACCTTCTGTTCCAGCCCCAGCACGACCGGATCCCCGATCTCCCGGATCCGCTGCTGCAGTCGTTGCAATTGCATCCCTGCCACGCTCCTCTCACCTGATGTTTACATCTTTCCCATCTTACCAGACGGAAAGAGAAACGGGCCCCTGTCCCAAACACTTGTTTCACAAGTGAACGATATGGTATCATCGTCCGGTTGGGTACCGCCCGACGAAGGGGGAACGGTTTCATGCAGCAGGCGCTCAATCGCAGTGTATGGCAGCGGTTCAAAGGGACGTTTCTGGGCGACCGGAGGTTTTACGGCACGATTCTCGCGCTGGTGATCCCGATCATCGTGCAGAATGTGGTGTCGAATTTTGTGAACCTGCTGGACAACGTGATGGTCGGTTCTCTGGGAACCACCCAGCTGTCCGGAGTCGCCATCGCGAACCAGCTGATCTTTGTGTTCA
>CAZBKR010000237.1:0-2896 GCA_964492455.1 uncultured Oscillospiraceae bacterium | reverse complement strand
AGGATCTGTATCCCGAAATCGAAGCCGACCGCCGCAAACTCGCGGACATGCTCGCACAGGCCGGGACCGAGGCTGCCGACACGATCCTCCACGAGTACACCCCCGCTCCCCTCGGAGACGTCCTCGCTTCTGTCGCATATGAACTCCCCGATTTCCACATGGCATCGACCCCTCTGACGGTGACCATCGAGACCGGCGCGTTGACAGTTCCAGGGAGTACGCCTTTCGTCCTGCATTACCGGCATGTCAACCAATTGGAAGGTCTTTTCCACACCATCGAAATGCAACGGGTCGAATCGGGCTGGACCGCCACGATTCCGGCCGACTATGTCGTACCCGAATGGGATCTGATGATCTATGTCACCTGGCAGGACGCGGCGGGTTCCTGCCTGCTGTTGCCAGGCATCTACCACCCGCAATATCCTTATCCGTATCACGTGGTTGAAATCATCAACGATTGATCAGCAAGAAAGGCGGAAATCATCATGGGCAAACGATTCATTCAGGAGACTCTGCAGACACCGGTACGGTATTCGTGCGACGTCGTTGTCGCCGGCGGCGGCACCGCGGGTGTCTGCGCGGCTTTGTCGGCCGCGCGCAACGGGGCAAAGACCATCCTCGTCGACCGGTACAACTTTCTCGGCGGTTCGATGCTGAACGGCGCAGGACCGCTCCACAGTTTCTACAACCTTTACAAAGCGTTCCCCGGTGCGCCGAAAGTCCAGTGTGTCCGCGGTATCCCGAGTGAGATTGTCGACCGGATGGTGGCGGCCGGCGGTTCGCCCGGTCACCTGGAGCAGGACAAGGGCGGCAACTATGACTCGGTAATCACCATCATCGATTGGGAAATCTTCAAAGATGTGATCTTTGACATGCTGCAGGAAGCCGGTGTCCAGATCTTGCTCCACTGCATCGTCACAGGCGTGATGAAAGACGGAAACAACGTTCAGGGGATCATCATAGAAGGCAAATCCGGACGGGAGGCGATCGAAGCCTCGGTCGTCATCGACACCACCGGCGACGCCGACGTTGCCGTCTATGCCGGTGTTCCCTTCGTGAAAAAGCATGAGACCACCAAAGTGGGCATGCCCTTCGGGATGCTGAACGTCGACATGCCGCGGCTGGTCGCCTTCCTGGAAGAACACGACATGGTTAACCAGATCATCCATGCCGACAAGGGCAGCGAGGTGGACGACATCATCCGCCTGGGATTCGAGCTCAAGAAGATCCCGCTGTTCAAGGAGTATATGGATCAAACCGGCATGTGGGGGCCTCTTGGGGTTTCCCGGTATGAAGGCGATTACTCCTATATCAATTCCTGTTCGTTGCCGGCTGTCGACGCGACCGATACCGTGATTCTGTCAGAAGCCGAGATCAAACTGCGCAAGCAGGTCCACACGTTGGCCCGCATGCTGCGCGAGCACATCCCCGGATTTGAAAAGGCACATGTATACTGGACTCCGGTCAGTGCAGGTGTCCGTTACACCCGTTGTGTCGAATGCGAGCATGACATGTCGCTCGAGGAGATCGTCAACTGCGCCAGGTTCGATGACGAAGTCATGCTGTACGGGTTCCACGATTCCGCGCCGCGCATCATGATCAAGAATGCCGGATGTTACGGCATCCCCTACCGCGCGTTGATGCCCAAACAAGTCGACGGACTGCTGGTGGCGGGCCGCATGATCACCAGCGATTTCGATGCGCACATGTCGACCCGCAACACCGTCTCCTGCATGGCGCAGGGCGAAGCGGTCGGAGCGGCCGCGGCCCTTGCCGCGCGCGAGGGCATTGCGCCGCGGGCGTTGGATCCTCAGGTGCTCAGAGACGCATTGCGCAAGCAGGGCGTTTACCTCGGAGACGATTGAGTCTCCTTCCGCCGAACCGGATTTCCTCATTCCCTCCTTCACGATATACGCCCCCGGAGCAACTCCGGGGGCGTATATCGTTCTGTCAGAGATAAGAGTCCGTGGAGATCATACCGCTTCCCGGTCTACTCGCGAATTACTGGAATTCCCGGATACTGGCAACGTCCGCTCCCATCGAACAGTCGGCGCTGGTCGAACAGATGACATCGACCACATAAGGTACTTCCGATGCAAGCGCCCGTTCAAAGGCAGCGGGCAGATCCTCCGGTTTGAACACGCGTTCGCCGGCACAGGCAAACCCTTCCGCTACTTTTACATAGTCCATCTGCTTTTGATTTTCTGACATCTCAACCGCAAATTCATATTCGTATGCGTAATTCTGGTTCTGACGGATCAGCCCGAGGTAGGCATTGTTGATGATGACCACGATGAGCGGCATCTTGTTCTTAGCTGCCACCGCCAGTTCCTGGACATGGAACGTAAATCCAAAGTCTCCCATCACGGCGACTGCTTTGGTGTTGCCGCCGGTCGCGACCATTGCGCCGAATGCCGCGGGAATATCATACCCCAGCGTTCCCGCACCACCAGAGGGCAGATAACGGCGCGGTGCGCCAACCTCCTGGAACTGGCCGGACCAGATCTGAGTGATGCCGCACCCGGTCGTATAAATCACACGGTCACCGAAAACGCGGTTCATCTCCGCAAAAGCCCGCTGGGGCATGATCGGCACATCGTCATAGTCGGTACGGCGCGCAAGTTTCTTCCTGGTCTCCGGCAAAGCCGCAACACGCGGAGCCGCAGCAAAAGGCGGTTGCTTGGCAACCTCTTCGAGCAGCATATCCAGCGCGGCACCGGCATCCGACCGGATCGCCAGGTCAGACGGGAATATTTTGTTCAGTTCCTTTTCCTCAATGTTGATGTGGATAAATTTACGGTCGCCCCGGTAGACACCGATCGCGCCAGTGTGGCGATCGGTGAACCGGTTGCCGATCCCTACGACCAGATCCGACTCCAGAAATACGTGGTTTCCG
>CAZBKR010000236.1:0-2911 GCA_964492455.1 uncultured Oscillospiraceae bacterium | reverse complement strand
CCAGCGGATCTTCGGTGATCACGACAAAGTCGCTGTCCCAGCGGACCCCGCGGGAAACGTGGACCAGCATATCGGGCGAGAACAGCAGCAACGAGGGAATCTTGTCCGCGATCGTCTCGGTTGGATGAAAATGCCCCATATCCAGGGTGAGCATCAGGGTGTCGTTGCCCTTCGCCCGCGCGTGTGCGAGGTACCCGAGGTAAAACTCATGGGATCCAACGGTAAAGCTCTCCACCCCGATGCCAAACAGTTTGCACTCGATCGCGTCCCGCACCTCTGTGCCGGGATACCGCACCATCAGGACCTGATCCAACGCGTCGCGCAGACGCTCACGGTAGGCATACCGGTTGGGGGTCAGGTCCTTCATTCCGTCCTGGACCCAATGGTTCACCAAACAGGTAGAGCCCTGCCGGCGTCCGATGTCGGCCGCGATCGCTCTGCAAGCCCGGAAATGATCGATCCAGAAAGAGCGGATACCCGCATCCGGATGGGAGAGGGTCAGATCGTCCGCGGCCTTGGGATGGCCGAAACTGGTCGGGTTGAAATCCAGCGGGAGCTTGCGGTCGGCGGCCCAATCCATCCAGCGCGCAAAACAGGCGGTGTCATACCGGTCTCGATCGAGACCGGCAGTAGCCGGTTCCGCATAACTGGCGTGGAGGTTGAGCCGCTGCGGACCCGGAATCAACCGGAGCGCCGCTTCGATGTCCTGGCGCAATTCATCGCCGTTGTGCGGTTTATAAGGGTAGTTGCCGGTCGACAGGATGCCGCCGGAAGCACCCGCCCCCGCCGCTTCCAGTCCAGTGACGTCGTCTCCCTGCCAGCAATGCATGGAGATCTCGATCCGGTCGAGCCGGGCAAGTGCCGCTTCGGTGTCGACACCCCACTGGGCGTAATTTTCCTGTGCCGCGCGATAGGCTTCTCTGATTCTGTCCCGTGTCATCACTTGGTCCCTCCTGACGGTCGTGTGGTTTGTGCTTGCGCAAGGGTGGAAAAATACCGGACCCGGTCGGCCAGCGCCGGCATCCGCTTCACGGTCCTGTCGGCGAACAATCCGTCCTCCGGATCTGCCGCGGCGCACTGCTCATGCCCGATCAAGGCCCATGCGGCGGCGTAGAGTCCCTCGAACCCGGGTCGGCGCATCGCCTCGCAAACAAAAGGCTGGGAGGGCTGGTTGATATCTTCGCCACTGATCTCGAACATCCCGTACCGCACGCACAAGGACCGTAAGCGCTCCAGCTGGGCGGGGGTGTTCCGGCTGGGCATGTAGGTGACTGCCCGGACCCCGAGGTCTGCGAGCAACACAAAAAGCTCTTCCAGATAGGCGTCCTCGAACCGCAGCGCTTTCTTGTCTCCGGTGACCGATTCCCCGACGTCCCCCAGGTAGGGATAGGCGGCGATGATACCGTGGGATGCGGCAAAATTCAGCGCGGTCCGGACCGGGATCAGTTCGTCGGTCGCGGGTTCGTAGACCGCGGGCAGCAGTTCCGCTTTGAAAATCCCGAGGAGGTCATATAACACATCGGAGTTTGAGGGATCCGTGAGGCGCCGGACAGCCTTTTCACCAGGAACCAGGCCCCAGCGGTCCCGGAGCAGACCGGGCCATGAGGACCGGTCCGGCAGACCGCGCATCAGCTGGACACCGAGCGCATACAGCAAATGGCGTTCTGTCACCGATCCTCCCCGCGCGGCCTCCGACAAGGGCAGTACGTCCCGGTCATAA
Organism: uncultured Oscillospiraceae bacterium; assembly: GCA_964492455.1. Lineage (GTDB taxonomy): Bacteria > Bacillota > Clostridia > Saccharofermentanales > UBA5734 > JAAYKS01. The sequence goes on along the minus strand of CAZBKR010000236.1, from coordinate 1,191 downwards.
TCGAGAGTGATGCCAATGTCCCGGGCCATCCGATCAAGTCGAAACGCCATCACCCGGTTCCGCTCTCCCCGCGCGGCCCGTACCGGGCGGAAAAAGCGATCCACCGCATCGAATTGCGGGGCCGGAACCCCGTGGAAGGCAAGATACGCGACCCCTTTCTGATCCGGGTTGTTGATCCGGCGGTCGGCGATCGGGGTACCCGCAAATGACACCCGGAGTTCCGCACCTGCAGTCACCGGCAAGCCCAGCAATCGGCCGGCCTCGCTAAACTCCGCCGCGCCCGCCACGGTGTCATGGTCCATGATCCCTGCCGTCGCAAGACCTGCATCCAGCGCTTCCCATACCGCGCGGGAGGGGGTGTAAGGGGAAAAGGAATAGACCGTGTGGATGTGGTTGTTGACATCGCATAAGAGAACGGGTCGAGGCTGGACCTTCTGCTGTGCCAATGTACGGACAGCAGCAAGCCGGACAGCCGGGTCGCGGTCGTCCAGAAGGCGCAGCATTTGTTCACGGCTCGTCCGGCTCATACGCCGCTTTTCCCCCTCCGTATCGTTTCAATGGGGTTGAACCGCTGTACGGGATGGTAGCCTGGCAGCGGCATCATGCGCTGATGGAACAGGTCCAGAAACCAGGACGGCTGCGGGAAGAAGGCTTCTTCCAGCTCGTAGGCCGGGGTGATCCAGTTGCGGGAACCCAGCACCGCGACCGGGGCGTCCAGGTCGTCGAAACACAGCTCGGACAGGGTGCGCGCGAAGTCATTGAGATACGAACCTCGCTCGCATGCGTCGCCCGCCACGATCAGCCGTCCGGTTTTGCGGACAGATTCGACCACCGGTTCGTAGTCAAACGGAACCAGCGAGCGCGCGTCGACGACTTCGGCTTCCAGCCCGTACCCGGTCGAGAGCCGGTCTGCTGCTTCGAGCGCGCGGTATAGCGTCGCGCCGACGGTCAGGATCGTGAGGTCTCTGCCCGGGCGTTTGATGTCGGGCTGTCCGATCGGAATCTCATACGATTCCACCGGTACTCCTCCCTGGTGGAACCGCTCTCCGATGTCGTACAGTCGCTGGCTTTCAAAAAACACGACCGGATCGGTCCCGTTGAGCGCAGCGATCATCAGCCCCTTGGCGTCATAGGGAGTCGCCGGGAACACGACTTTGAGTCCCGGGATGTGGGTGCACAGCGACGTCCAGT
>CAZBKR010000235.1:0-2936 GCA_964492455.1 uncultured Oscillospiraceae bacterium | reverse complement strand
CGGAGCTTTGGTTTTTCGATTTTGCCGGTGGGATTGCGGGGAACCGGCGCAAAGAGGATGGTGCGGGGGCGCTTATAGCGCGGCAGATCTACACAGAATTCCAAGATCTCGTCTTCTGTGCAGGACATGCCTGCTTTGATCTCGATGATCGCAGCCGCGATTTCGCCGAGCCGCGGGTCAGGCAGCCCGATCACGGCGACATCCTTGATTGCGGGATGTGTCCGGAGGAAATCTTCGATCTGAACCGGGTAGATATTCTCTCCGCCGGTGATAATGACATCCTTTTTCCGGTCGACGAGGAAAATGAACCCGTCTTCGTCCATCCGCGCGACATCTCCGGTGAACAACCATCCGTCCTTGAGAATTTCCGCGGTGGCCTGCGGATTGTTGTAGTAGCACTTCATGACGCCCGGCCCCCGGACGACAAGTTCTCCGACTTCCCCGGGGGCGACCGGGACGCCTTTTTCGTCCACAATGCCGGTTTCCCAAAGGTATCCGGCTTTCCCGATTGCCCCCACCTTGTGGATGTTTTCCATCCCGAGATGGACACAGCCCGGTCCGATGGATTCGCTCAGCCCGTAATTGGTGTCGTACTGGTGGCTCGGGAATACCTGCTTCCAGCGCCGGATCAGGCTGGGCGGCACCGGCTGCGCACCGATGTGCATCAGTCTCCACTGGGCGAGGCGGTAATTTTCCAGCTTGATGTCGCCGCGCTCAAGCGCATCGAGGATGTCCTGTACCCACGGCACGAGCAACCAGACGATCGTCGCCTTCTCCTCGGAAACTGCCTGCAGTACCCACTCCGGACTGACCCCGCGCAGGATCACCGCGCGACCTCCGACCAGCAGGCTCCCGAACCAATGCATCTTGGCTCCGGTGTGGTAGAGAGGCGGGATACACAAAAACACGTCGTCATGTGTCTGCTGGTGATGGTTTTGTTCGGTCAGACAGGCCGAAACCAGCGCGGCATGGGAATGCAGAATCGCTTTGGGAAATCCGGTGGTGCCGGATGAAAAATAGATGGCAGCGTCGTCATCGTCTTTCAGCTCGACCGCGGGTGCGGTCGATGAGCAGTAAGTAACCAGACGGTCGTAGCTGTCCGCGAACGTCGGCTTGTTTTCGCCGACATAAAAAAACGTTTTGACGCCGTGCAGATGGTCGAACACCTGTTCCACCCGACCGATGAATTCCGGACCGAACACCAGCGCATCGACCTCCGCAAGGCCCAGACAATACTGGATCTCCTCCGCGGTGTACCGGAAGTTGAGCGGCACCGCGAGCGCGCCGGTTTTCAGAATGCCAAAATAAACGGGAAGCCACTCAAGGCAATTCATCAGCAGTACCGCGACTTTGTCGCCTTTCTGGATGCCCCGGGTGAGTAAAAGATTGGCAAAACGGTTTGCCTTGACGTCGAATTCTTTCCACGTCATTTCCCGGCGGTACCGGTCCGACGAGGTGGATTCAATCAGGTTGTATTCCCGCCAGGTGACCGTATGTTCAGGCTGATTCGCCGGGTTGATCTCGACCAGACTGATCTCATTGGGGTATAGTTTCGCGTTCTTTTCCAAATAATCAACGATCGCCATGCTTCCTGCCCTTTCCTGTATAACCGGAGTGTATTGCTGCCATGCTGCCAAAGTCTTTTATTCCGTACCTTCTCAGTCTAATAAAATCTGCGGTCCCGTCAACCATCCGCGCCCCGGATAGATAAAAACCCTGTTTTCAGCGTGAGGATCGTATCTATACTGTTTGTAGTGATTTACTTTTCCGAGGGAGGCATGTTGCCATGGATGTTGCGATGGACCTGTCGGGTACCACGTTGGAGAAAAGGCGGGTTGGCCGCACAACGCGTCGATGGACATCTCACACAAAAGGAAATCGGATATGTCCTGTCCAAAGAACAGTGGGGGAAAGGGCTTATGACGGAAGCGGTGCGGGCTGTGATTCGGTTTGCGTTTGATTCTCTGGGTTTGGACGCGGTATCGATCGGTCATTTTACGGCCAACGACCGTTCCCGGTTCGTGATCGAAAAATGCGGTTTCTCCTTCGTTCGGGAAGGGACCTTCTTCTCCAGACAAATGGACAGGCAGTTCAAAGACCGGAAATATATACTGGTGAATCCGGCCCGCTGCAAAACAGGGATGGACACGCTGTCCGTGTGATACAATCGAAATCAGCTAAAACGTTATTCCAGGAGTTGTCCGTGACAAAACTCGGGATAAAATCCATCGCTGCGATGTTGAATCTGTCTCCCGGCACGGTGTCGATTGTGCTGAACGGCCGCGGGGATGAACTCCGCATCTCCCGACAGACACAGGCACGTATTCTGGCAGCGGCAAAGCAGCTGGGGTACAAACCCAACCTGCACGCACGCCGGTTACGCCAGAAAACGGGACCGGGGCAGACCGCGGTCATCGGGGTATTGTGGTCCACGGAGTATTCCGCGGATGTGCTGGTCCGGTTCTTTGACGGGATCCAGCATGCGATGCTCGAAGACGACGCGGATATCGAAGTCATCTACAAACCATATCCCTACGGGGCAATCGACAGGGTTGGAGATGTATTTGAAACCAACCCGTTCCATGGGGTTGTTTTATTTGGAGCGTCAGACCGGGACGTGGAGTGCGTCAAAGCACTGCATCCCAGGATGCCGATTGTTTTATTCAACCGCCGCAGTGAAATATACAGTTCCGTCTGTGTCGACGAATATGAAACCGGTGCCATGGTAGCGCGCCTGTTTCACGCCAGGGGTCATACCTCTGCGGGGCTGGTGGAGGCCAATCTGGGGCTGCACCACCACATGCGGCGCCATAACGGATTTATCGAAACCGCCGAAAAGCTCGGACTTACAGTTTTTCCCCAACACATCCGGCAGGGTGATAACAGCGAGACGGGAGGGCAGTCCGCCACCGAGTTGCTTCTGCAGTCTGATCTGC
>CAZBKR010000234.1:0-2941 GCA_964492455.1 uncultured Oscillospiraceae bacterium | reverse complement strand
ATCGGTCTGATCAACTCGCTCGCGACCTATGCACGCGTCAACAAATACGGCTTTATCGAAACTCCGTACCGCGTCTACGACAAGAAGAAGGGTGTAGTGACGGACGAGGTCAAGTATATGACCGCGGACGAAGAGGACTATTACTACATTGCCCAGGCGAACGAGCCACTCGATCCGGACAACCGTTTTGTTCAGAAAAAGGTGGTCTGCCGCTATCTCGACAAATTCATCGAGCGCGAACCTTCACAGGTCGACCTGATGGACGTTTCTCCCAAACAGCTGGTTTCGGTTGCGACTGCGTTGATTCCATTCCTCGGAAACGACGATGCGAACCGTGCGCTGATGGGCTCGAACATGCAGCGTCAGGCCGTACCGCTGATCAAGCCCGAGGCTCCGATCATCGGAACCGGTATGGAATACCGCACAGCCAAGGACTCCGGCGTCTGCAAAGTCGCCCGTAGGGACGGTGTAGTCGAATTTGTCAGCGCACGCAAAATTGTCGTGCGTGTCGATCGGCTGACCAGCGATACCTACAACCTGGTCAAGTACATCCGTTCCAATCAGGGCACCTGCATCAATCAGCGTCCGCTGGTTCGTGTAGGCGAGAAGGTCAAAGCGGGAGACATCATCGCCGACGGTCCTTCCACCGACAATGGTGAGATTGCTCTGGGTAAAAACGTCCTGATCGGGTTTATGACCTGGGAAGGCTACAATTATGAAGACGCGGTTCTCATCAGTGAGCGTCTGGTACGGGACGATGTGTACACATCGATCCATATCGAGGAGTATGAGTGCGAATCCCGCGACACCAAACTGGGACCGGAGGAGATCACACGCGAGATTCCGAACGTCGGTGATGAAGCGCTCAAAGACCTCGACGAAACCGGAGTCATCCGGATTGGTGCCGAAGTTCGTTCGGGCGACATCATCGTCGGCAAGGTGACACCCAAAGGAGAAACCGAGCTGACCGCGGAAGAACGTCTGTATCGTGCGATCTTCGGTGAGAAAATCCGTGAAGTCCGCGACACATCGGTTCGGGTTCCGCACGGCGAGTCCGGCATCGTGGTTGACGTCAAGACCTTCACCCGTGAGAACAATGACGAACTCAAACACGGCGTCAACAAACTGGTCCGCGTCTACATCGCGCAGAAACGCAAAATATCGGTCGGAGACAAAATGGCCGGACGGCACGGCAACAAGGGTGTCGTGTCCCGCATCCTGCCGGCGGAAGACATGCCGTTCCTTTCGGACGGCACGCCGTTGGACATTGTTCTGAATCCGCTGGGCGTTCCGTCCCGTATGAACATCGGCCAGCTCCTCGAAGTCCATCTCGGACGCGCAGCCAGACTGCTCGGATGGAAAGTTGCGACGCCGGTCTTTGACGGCGCGACCGAAGAAGACGTCATCGATGCATTCCGGCTGTCCGGCATGGATGACGACGGAAAAACGGTTCTGCACGACGGACGAACCGGCGAGCAGTTCGACAACAAAGTCACGATCGGTATCATGTACTACCTGAAACTGCTGCATCTGGTTGACGACAAGATCCACGCCCGCTCCATCGGGCCTTACTCGCTTGTCACCCAGCAACCGCTTGGCGGCAAAGCGCAGTTTGGCGGTCAGCGGTTCGGAGAAATGGAAGTCTGGGCGCTCGAAGCGTATGGCGCTTCCTATACCCTGCAGGAGATCCTGACGGTCAAGTCAGACGACATCACCGGCCGCACCAAGACTTATGAGGCCATCGTGAAGGGCGAGAACGTACCTGAGTCCGGCGTGCCCGAGTCTTTCAAAGTTCTTGTGAAGGAGCTGCAGAGTCTGGCACTGGACGTCCGCGTCTATACCGGTGAAAACCACATCATCGACATCAAAGAGTCGGTGGAGGACGACAATGACGTGCCTGAGTACAACGGGGAAACCTTGCGTCCCGCCGATCTCTTTGGAGAACTCCCGGCGAATGAGACCGATCTGCTGGCACCGGGCTTTACCGAAGTCAGGTTTGACGGAAACGGCGTAGAGGTTGAAGTGGTCCCGGACGGAGACGAAGATGAGGAAGACGATCTGTCCGATTCCGGCTCCGATGCGGACGACGCCATCAACACCGAAGGCGAGGATGACTTACTATGATGGACAATTCGGCGAAAAATCCGTCTTTTGAAATGACCAATATCGAGGCGATCGGCATCGGCCTGGCCTCCCCCGAAAAGATCCTGGAATGGTCGCGCGGCGAAGTCAAAAAGCCTGAGACCATCAATTACCGCACCTTAAAACCCGAACGGGACGGATTGTTTTGCGAGAAGATTTTCGGTCCCCAGAAGGACTGGGAATGCCATTGCGGCAAATACAAGAAAATCCGTTACAAGGGAATTGTGTGCGACCGCTGCGGGGTCGAAGTCACCAAGGCCAAGGTGCGCCGCGAACGTCTGGGTCATATCAAACTCGCAGCACCTGTGTCTCATATCTGGTATTTCCGGGGTATTCCGAGCCGTATGGGCCTGATTCTCGACCTGTCGCCCAGAATGCTGGAAAAGGTCCTGTATTTTGCGGCTTACATCGTGCTCAATCCAGGCAACGCCAAAGAAACCGGATTGTCCAGAAAACAGATCATCACCGATCAGGAATACCGGAAAAAGCAGCAGGAGTGCGGACGCAACGCGTTCCGTGCCGCTATGGGCGCGGAAGCGGTCAAGGAACTGCTGCAGGAAATCGATATCGATGTGATGGCAGAGGAACTCCGTGAAGAATTCCGGACCTCCACCGGTCAGAAAAAATCCCGTATCGTGAAACGGCTGGAAGTAGTCGAAGCCTTCAAGAAGTCCGGGAACCGCCCCGAGTGGATGGTGCTCGATGTGCTGCCCGTTTTGCCCCCCGATCTGCGCCCGATGGTGCAGCTGGACGGTGGCCGGTTTGCAACCTCCGATCTGAACGATCTGTACCGCCGTGT
>CAZBKR010000233.1:0-2948 GCA_964492455.1 uncultured Oscillospiraceae bacterium | reverse complement strand
CGTCAACTGGAACCGGTGTCCCGTTCACGCGGAATCCGGCGATCGGGCGGCGGCAGCGCAGCGTCAGGGGCTGGTCGCGGTTCGAAGTGATGGCCGCACGGACTCCTTGTCCATCCCACTCCATGTGTTCGAGTTTGGCCCAGGTGTACAGCCAGACACCTTCGATACGTCCGTGCCCGAGAGAGGCGGGCATCGCGGGCAGCAGCTCGACGGTACCGGGTGCGGAGTATACGCACATCTCGATCAGGATGGCGGGCATCGCCCCCTGCAGGTCCGGGAAATGCACCCGGTAAGGATAATGGTTCGTGTGGAGCGAGCGCGTCACAAACCCCTGGTTCATCAGCTGATACAGGTTCTGGACGGTCTCGGGCAGGTCTTTGAGCCGGATGGCGGTCAACAGACGGTGGATGATTCCGTGCGCGGAGTCGTCCTGCTGTGCGCGCTTGCGGTTGGAAAGGAGGATGGCCCGGGCGAGTTCCGGTTCGTCCTCCCAGGTGACCCGCCGGCCCGGCCATACGTCATAATGGTGCGAGACGTGCCGGTGGTCGTAATTCTCCACAACGGAGGGCCAGGCCCACTCCTTGAGCCCGCCCTCTTCGTCCAGCAGGAGCCGCGGCAGTGACGCGCGTTGTGCCTGCCAGTGCGGCAGGTTCTCCTCCTCGATGCCGAGCGTACGGCAGGCCTCGCAAAGGTTGTCGAGCACCTCCCCGCAGATCATGATGTCCATCACCGAGTTGATGCTCGCCGCGTAGGTTCCGTTCGGAGTCGCGAAGTGCGGGGTCGGATTTTCGGGAGAGAATGAAGGGTAGAAGATCACCCGGCCGTCCGGACCGCGGTCGCATGCGTAATCTTCAAAAAACAGTGCGATTTCGCGCAGGGCGGGAACCACCCGGTCGCGTAGAAAATCCCGGTCGCCCGTGACCAGCCAGTATCCCCAGAGTTCGTTGTAAATCCACCCCAGACAGCCGGTCCAGCAATAATGCGGATAGGTTTTGGAAAAGTGGTAAAACAACCCCGAGTCGTAGTCGCAATGGACGGTGGCCAGCAGTCCGCGCGCGCCGAACAGCAGGCGTGCGTTGGTGCGGAAGTCTTCAAATTTGGACTCGTAGTACCGGAAATAGACGTCCATCTCTTCGAACAGTCCGGTGTTGTTGCCAGCGCAGACCTGCAGATTGGTGTTGATATTGTGCTGGCCAAACATCGGGGGGATGGCGCCGGTGTCGATGATCTGATAAAAGCGACCCATGTCATAGAGTTTGTCCAGCAACGTCCCGTCGAACTCCACGTCGGAGTGGGTACGCCGCAGCAGTTCCTCGGCGGAGAGCGCAACATCGGCCGGGTCGCCCAGACGGATCCGGGAGAGATCCATGCGGGCACCGAGATGGGCACGGTTGCCGGCCAGCAGCGACTCATAGTCCGGGTCGAGGGAGAACACCTCCCGGATCACCGGCTCCGCGCAGGCGAATGTGAAATCCCCTTCAAACTTGACCGTTTTTGCCAGGATCAACAGGGAATCCGCGCCGGAGAGCCGGACACCATCCCCGGTACGCTCCGCAACGCCTCCCTCGCGAATCAGGCGCAATACGGATACATACCCTTTTTGCCCGTAGTCCGGACAGTATGCCCACCGGAGAATGATCCGGTCCTCGGAAGTCTCCAATTCACATGTACACAATTCGGGGGCCACCAGTCCTCCCCGGCCGTTGACCGCGGGTCCGGGGAGCTGAAGCAACAAGTCCGCGTCCAGCGTGCCGCGCGGGGCGGACATGCGTACCACGGCGACGTCTCCCCGGTAGGCGACGAACGCCTCACGTGAGAAGGCACCCCGATCGTTTTTCCACTGCACCGTGACTTGTCCGGTCGACATATCCAGCCAGCGCAGGTACTCCCGGGTCTCGCCGGCCTCCGGCTGACGGATCCCCAGACGGAAGGCGGGGTGGAGTCGTCCCGCGGTCGGCGGCATAATTCCGGATGGCCCTGTGGACAGAAGATCGGCAAAGCCGGAGGTGAGTTGTATTTCTTCTACCCGCTCGGCCGCCTCGGCAAACCGTCCTTCGCGCAGGAGACGCCGCACTTCGGGCATCACACCGGTCAGGTCAGGTGGCTCAGGCGCCCGGAGCCACTTGGGTTCATAAAGCGCTTCCTGGGTAAATACGAGTGTCTCGTCGTACGGGTCGCCCGGGATCTCCACCCGCTGGACACCGTCGCCTGTCCAGAAGGCGTGTTCTGGAGCGTCTCCGGGCATCAGGCTGCACACATTGCGGTCAGGCAGAATCTCCCGTCGGCGTACAAGCGGCATCGCGCTGTACCGGAAGGGGTGGGCGATCAAGGAGTCGGCAAAACGAGCCATCAAAGGTGTGCCTCCCCGGGTTTTCTTCCATGATAGCACGAATAGCTAAAACGACACAGCAAACCGGAAACAAAAAAGGGCGCACCGTGCACCCGTTCTTCCGCTTGCGAACTTTACGCCTAAGATGTTGTCAAACCGTGGTGTCGGCCGGGAGTTCCACCGTGAAAGCTGTACCGCTGCCCACTTCACTCTCCACCGTGATGGTCCCTCCCGCGAGTTCGACGATCCGGCGCGCGATGACCAGTCCAAGTCCACTTCCCGTACTGTTGCGCGCGCGGTCCGCCTGATAAAAGCGGTCGAAGATCCGGGAGAGGTCCTCCGGGGCGATCCCGACCCCCTCATCCCTCACACGAACCCGCACCCTGCCGGCCGGCAAGCTTTCGAGCGACACTTCCACCAACCCTCCGGCAGGGGAAAACTGTATGGCGTTCTGGATAAGATTGAGCCAGACTTGCCAGAGAAGGTCGCGAGGTCCCGCATGTTGCAGAGGCGGCAGGTCCAGTTCAAAACGGATGTCCTTTTTCGACCAGACCGGCTCGATGGACAAAATCACTTTACGGATCTGTTCGTCCAGCGCGTATACCGTGTAGGCATCCCG
>CAZBKR010000232.1:0-2952 GCA_964492455.1 uncultured Oscillospiraceae bacterium | reverse complement strand
CTGGAGACCAGCGGAGAGGGATTCGGGAGCATTCTTGAGGACGAACCGCTCCCCTGGAGCGGAGATTTCGCTTCGCCGGAACAGATCATCCCGCCCGAGGGGCTGGTCAATCGACGCGGGGAGCCGGTACCCTGGGAAGCCTGTATCACGATGAACAAGAACTGGGGGTACTGCGCCGGAGACCGGTATTTCAAGCCGGCCTCTTTGATTGTGCACAAACTGGTGGAGTGCGTGAGCAAAGGCGGGAATCTACTGCTCAACGTCGGTCCCGACGCACGCGGTTATATTCCGGACGAGTCTTCCCGGATTCTGGCCGAGGTGGGGGAATGGATGCGTTATAACGGCGAGAGTGTCTACGGGTGTGGACGCGCGGACCTGCCCAAACCGGAATGGGGCCGATATACAGGCCGCGGGAACCGCATCTACGCGCATGTGACGGAACCACCGATCGGTCCGCTGCATCTACCCGGAATTCCGCGCGAAGCGATCCGCTCCGTGCGATGGCTGCGAGACGGCAGTGAAGTGCGGTTGTCCGGCGACTGGATGACACACGGATACCGCGGCCAGACCTTTCTCCATGTAGACGCGCTCACGCACGACTGCATGCTGCCGGACCCGGTCGACACCGTGTTCGTGGTGGAGAGGTCGGATCGATAACCACGCTATGTAGAATAAAGGCAGTGAAGGCGAGAAAATGACATCCCCGATGCGGCGGAGGATGGATTTCGCATGAGAGAGGTGTCCTATGGAGAGGGAAATCGTGTATCAGAAGAACCGGGTGGAAATCGTGCGTGTGACCCCCCAACTGTATTTCCGGAGAGGGGATATGCCGGTACGACGGCAGTCCAACGGGGCGTTTCTTGTCTCCGGAGAGGTTGTGGCGACCGTGGACGCGACGACGATAGAGGCTGCTGGAGAGATGCTGCAAGAAGCCGTCGAGGTGTTCGGCCATCCACTGCGCTATGTGTTCCTGACCCACGGAGACGGTGACCATGTCGCGGGACTGCCTGTGTTTCTAGCGCAACCTCTGACGATTTTCTGTTCCCACCGGTTGCTCGGCCATGTTGTTCCCCAAGGGTACGATGGACCCGCTGTATTTATGGGAGTCGAAGGGGTGCAGACCTTGTGGCTGGGCGGATTGGAAGTTGAGCTGTCCACCGTACCGGTTGCAGCCCATTCGCCGCGTGATCTGCTGATCCGGGTCGTCCGTGACGGATGCGTCATCGCGGGAGACACCGGAGTAGCGCTGGATCACCTCTACTTTCATGCAGCGGATCCTGTCGAGTGGGCGCGTTTGCTGCGGGAAATGGACGCGCGGGGCGGCAGTGCCATACTGCCGGGGCACGGCGACATCTACCCCTGGTCTCATTGGAAAGAAATCGCGGATTTTATTGATCTGCTGGTACACGCCGGCAACGCATGTCTGGAAGGGTTGAGCGAAGAGGAAGGTTCAGTACTCGATGACGACAGGGCCACACAACTTGCGAGCGGGTATCTTGCGGGTCCCGGAGCGAATGCCCGGACGATTCGGGACATAGCAGGAGGATCCGCGGAACGCGAACTGCGCATGGTAATCCAGGCCCTGGTGCGGAAACGGACGGGTCAAACCGCCTGAGTGCAAAGAGAGGTGGAAACGATGCCAACACTTACTTTACATATTGATCCCGATCGGATCATCGGCCGGCGGGACGAGCGGATCTACGGTCATTTTCTGGAGCATTTTCACCGTCAGGTGTATGGAGGGATCTTCGATCCAGGGTCTGCGCTGGCAGATGTGAACGGAATCAGGACGGATGTGGTGGAGGCACTGCGGGCGATCCGCACCCCGGTCATACGCTGGCCGGGCGGTTGCTTTGTCTCTTCGCACCATTGGAAGGATGCGATCGGACCCAGCCGGGAAGCCACCTTCGACAAAGCCTGGCGGGTGGAGGAGCCCAATACCTTTGGCACGGACGAGTTTATGGATTTTTGTGCCGCAGTCGGAGCCGCCCCTTATATTTGTACCAATGCCGGTACCGGCAGTGCGGAAGAAATGAGCGACTGGGTCGAATACTGCAATCTGGAGCACGAGGGGAAATGGGCCAGACAGCGGATCGCCAACGGCCATCCGGACCCCTATCACGTCCGGTACTGGAGCATCGGAAATGAAAATTACGGGCGCTGGGAGATGGGAGCCAAATCGGCCGGTGAGTGGGGCAGAATGGTGCTGGAAGCGGCCAAGATGATGAAACGTGTGGATCCCGGCATCGAGATTTTCGCAGCCAGTCTGGCTGATCTGGACTGGAATCTGTCACTCCTCAAGGAAGCGGGCCCGATGCTGGATTGGATCTCGATCCACGGGTACTGGGATCCGATCTGGACTGACAACAAGCTGGCGGATTATGAGACCTGCATGGCCTATACGATGAAAATTGCGGAACCGATCCGGAAAGCCCGGCACATTCTGGGTGCAATGGGTTATCTGGACAGGATCCGCATTGCTTTTGACGAGTGGAACTTACGGGGCTGGTACCATCCCCACATTCATGACTATGCCGATGTAGCCGCTGACGTGTGTGCCGCGGCAAGGGACGCAAATGACCGGAACGAGAGTTACACCATGGCGGATGCGGTCTTTTCTGCGTGCTTTTTGAACCAGTGTCTCAAAAACTGCGACATTGTCAAAATGGCTAATTTTGCGCCGGCGGTCAATACCCGGGGTATTTTGTACGTCCATCCGGACGGATTGGTCAAGCGCACCACCTATCATGTGTTCGAGATGTTCACCCAATCCATGCACGAGGTGGTCGTCGACGGGTACTTGTCTGGCGACAACAAATTTTCCGTCCGGTACGCTGTATCGGATATCCCGGTGGAAACCGTCGATGCGGTCGCGACCCGCAACGCGGATGGCAGTGCGCTTGCGGTGTCGCTGGTCAACAAACACCCGGAACAGAGCTGGACGGTCGAGGT
>CAZBKR010000231.1:1402-2962 GCA_964492455.1 uncultured Oscillospiraceae bacterium | reverse complement strand
CCCGGTACATATGGACTTTGGTTCCTTCGGCCTGGAAGTCGCCGGAGAGGTCGCAGTCATAGAGGAAAAAGGGGACATAGATACCGCTGATTTTGCGTACCTTGGCAGCGTTGACAAACGCTTTCGGGGTCACCAGTCCCCGGCGGCACCACTTAAAGAAGGCCTCCTCCGCCTGTTTCTGGGAAATTTTGAAGGGGAGTACCTGCGTGGGCGCATAGGTACCGCTCAAGCGTTCCGGGAGAATCGTGGGCTGCCCGCAGTAAGAACAAAAGGTGGCGGTGGTGTTCTGCTCGGTGATCAGCTCGGAACCGCAGCTGGTGCAGCGGAACACTTTGCTTTCTTCTTCATAGGCTTGACGGGCGGCTTCGTCCCGCTCTTCAACCGGCTGCTCCGTCCCGCAGTTCTCACAGGTGAGCTTGCCCTTTTCCGGGGAAAACCGCATGCTGGCGCCGCAGCTGCGGCATTTCGTGATCAGGATCATCTGCTTTCGGTTCCTCCGTGGTTCAGCGGTAGAGCGGACCGTAGGCAGCACAGGCGCGATAGTCTGCGCTTTCCAGCTCAGACGTGCCAAAGGCGGTCCAGGCGTGAGGGCGGAAGATGCGGTCCGTGGGGACGTTGTGCAGTGCGACCGGGATCCGCAGCATCGAGCAGAGGGTCAACAGCTTGTCTCCGATATGTCCATAAGCGAGTGCACAATGGTTGGCGCCCCAGGCGGACATCACGGAATATACGTCGTGGAACGCCTTGGATCCGCCGGTGCGGGGGACAAACCAGGTCGTCGGCCAGGTGTAGTTGGTCCGTCGGTGGAGGATGTCGTTGACTTTAGCGGGGATCGAAGCGCTCTGGCCTTCCGCGATCTGCAGCACCGGGCCGATCCCTTCGACCACGTTGAGCCGGATCATGGTCATCGGCATTTCGGCGGTGGTTACATACCGGGAGGAGAACCCGCCGCCCCGGAAGTACCCGAGGTCTGCGGGACACCATTCGGTCGCGCGCAGGCAGGCATCGACGTCGAGGGTGGTCATCTCCCACCAGGGCTTCATGGTGCCTTCTCCGCGTGCTCCCTGGCTCATGCCGCACCCGTCGAGACTGGCAGCTCCTGAGTTGATCATGTGAATCATGCCGCCCTCGGCCGCGCCTTTGGGCTTCCATCCGGTGACCCGGCGGATGGCCTCAGGGCTCCAGTAGGTGCGCACATCTGCGAACACCGCGGCCCGGCGGGAAAGCAGGTGCCCCATCAGCATCGACATCGCGTTGAGGTTGTCGTTTTCTGTGGCAAATACGAAAGGCTCCCGGATCCCGTTCCAGTCAAACGAGGAGCAGAGCATCGCTTCGGTAAAGTCGTGGTTGGGGAAGTGGTCGGTCCACTGGCGCTGGCCCTGGATGCCCCCGATCAGGGCATTGTGTCCAAGTGCCTCTTCGCTCCAACCGCGATTGGCAAGCTTGGGGTTACCGACCAGCAGGTCACGGCAGATGAGCGTGGTCTTGACGACCCGCTCCCACTCCGCGTCTTTTTGTTCACGCGTGTGCGCTGTTTCGGGTGGATTCTCATCCATCCCT
>CAZBKR010000231.1:0-1392 GCA_964492455.1 uncultured Oscillospiraceae bacterium | reverse complement strand
TTCCCGTACCCATGCGAGTGCGCGTGTATACTCCTCCGGGTCATAGATCTCACGGGCGATGCGGCGCTCGATTTCGACCTGGTCGACCCACTCCGCGCGCATCCCGAAGGTTTTCTGGTAGAGCAGCGGATCGAGGAAGGATCCGGCGATGCCCATCGAGACGCCGCCGATGCTTAGGTAGGATTTGCCCCGCATCGTACCCGCGGCGAGTGCGGCGTCCGCAAACAACAGGATCTTGGCGCGTACATCTTCGGGGATGGTCTCATCGTCCTGGTCCTGCACGTCCCGCCCGTAGATCGCAAAGGCGGGCAGACCCCGCTGGGCGTGAGCCGCCATGACCGCGGCAAGGTACACCGCGCCGGGGCGTTCGGTACCGTTGAAACCCCAGACCGCTTTGTGCGTGAGAGGATCCATGTCCATCGTCTCGGTGCCGTAGCACCAGCAGGGAGTGACTGTGAGGGTGGCGCAGACGTTCTCGCGGGAGAACTGGTCCGCGCAACGTGCGGTTTCAGCCACGCCACCGATGCAGGATTCGGCGATCACGCACTCCACCGGGAGTCCGTTGGCGTGCCGGAGGTTGTTGGAGATGAGAGCAGCGGCCGCGCGGGCCATATCCATCGTGCGCTGTTCGAGAGATTCCCGGACACCCATGCGGCGTCCGTCGATGGCGGGGCGGATCCCGATCTTGGGCATGGCCCCGATCAGCCGGTTGACAGGCGTGTTCATCGGATGCGGCATGGTACATTTCCTCCGTTTTTGGGTTGTCGTTGCCCTTCCGCGGACAAAACCAGTATAGCGCAATCACAAAGGGTTCACATAGATATCGTTGAGGGAAAGAGTCCGACTCGCGTCTTGTCAGATGCCTGTCTGTATCCTCTGGTTAATGCCGTTATGTGATCTGAATCGGGACGGCTGTGCTATCATGATTTTAGTCCAAAAGACGAACCATCAGGGGAGGCCTGTATGTCCGGAGAGCCCCGGCGCGTTCTGTTCTGTACCACACTGGACAACCAGATTCTGCATTTTCACGTCCCGTACATCCGGATGCTCCGTGAGCAGGGGTGTCAGGTGGATGTAGCGAGCGCCGGCGCCACCCCGATGCCGTTCTGTGACAATAAAATCGATCTCCCGTTTACAAAACAGCCGATCTCGTTCGCCAACCTGCGGGCATTCAGCCGGTTGCGTAGGCTTTTGCGCGAACAGCAATACGATTTGTTGCATTGCCATTCTCCCTCGGCAGGTGCGATTGCGCGCCTGGCGGCGCGTTCCCTCCCTCGTAAGCATCGGCCGGTCGTGTTCTATACCGCGCACGGTTTCCATTTTTTCCACGGAGCTCCCCGCTCCTACTGGATGTTGATCTATCCGCTGGAGAAGCTGCTGGCGCGCTGGACC
>CAZBKR010000230.1:0-2967 GCA_964492455.1 uncultured Oscillospiraceae bacterium | reverse complement strand
CGCAGGTGGTGATACTCCTCCATGTTGGGCATGGTTTGATGCATGTAAACGATCGACAGCCCTTCGGAGGGATCGATCTCGGTCCAGGTTCCGGCAGCTCCGGTCCAGCCAAACGCTCCGACCGAGCCGTTGCTCCCGCCGGCTGCGGGATCCATCAGGGTACGAACACCCAGACCATACCCGTAGCCCGCAAGATACGTGTTGGTAAAATCCGCCAGCTGGTCTGCATTCAAATGGTTACGGCGCATCAAATCGATGGTTTTGCGTCCCAGGATCCGCACGCCGTCGAGCTCTCCGCCGTTTGCCAGCATCTGGGTAAACCGCAGATAGTCCCGCACAGTCGAGAACAGACCGGCTCCGCCTCCTTCATAGATGGCATCCGGCTTGTGCCGATCGTCAAACATGCCGGTGGCGCGGCTGAGGGTGCCGTCCGGATTGCGCCGATACATCGGAACCATCCGTGACTCGATATCGCCAAAGAACCGGTATCCGGTGCTGGTCATCCCGAGCGGATCAAAAATCTCTTTTTGCAGAAATTCACCGATACGCATGCCGGAGGTGACTTCGATAAGGCCTGCGACAAGCTCATGACCGTATCCGTACAGCCAATGTGTTCCCGGCTCGAATGCGACGGGAACGTCTGCGATAGCCCGGATTTCGGTACGCAGGTCGTACTTGCCTTGCTTCTCCCGCAGCCCTTCCTGTACCTGGCGCATCGCCTTGGAAGTGTAGGATTCCCCCATCGGATACGGGAGCCCGACCGACATGGAAAACGTGTTCCGCACCAGCATCGGATTTTTCACCGGCACGATACTCATGTTCCCGTTGGGATTGGATTGAATACGCCGGATGTCCTTGTATTCAGGAAAGTATTCGTAGAGCGGATCGCTCAGAAGAAACTTGCCGCGTTCGAACAGGATCATCGCAGCGGCACATACAATGACCTTGGTCATGGAGTACAGGCGAAATACAGCATTCTCGTCCATCGGCGTTCCCGCTTCGACATTGGCCATCCCGTGATAACTCTCATAAAGGACTTTCCCGTTTTGCGCGATTCCAAACGCGCAGCCCGGAGGGCCTGCCTGGGTAAAGGATTCAAGTAGAGCGGAGAGTTGTTTGAAGTTCGACATCTTACCACCTCGCCATGCGCGGAAGGATCCCCTTCCGACTCATTCGTTTCATAATGCGATTATACCGGATGCGCGGAAAGCTGGAAGTCGACCAGGAACCGCATCAGCGGGCTGGCGGAATCCGGATCCGCCATCGCCGGGGTGTCTGCGAACACCATGGGGCCCGCGTTATTTTCGTAAGGTTCCCAGATCGGCATCTGCGCACCGTCCGCGTCCTGTCCGTTCGGATCCCCGCTCCTGATGAAATTGGCCCAGTAATTGCACATCTGCCGCGCCAGATCATAATGTTTGCCTTTGAACGGGCGCCAGCAAGCGGCCAATGTTTCAAAAAAGAACCACAGATCGACGGAATGGAACGTGCCGGGGTGATCCCAACCCGGGATCTCAGCATCAAACACATAGTAGTAATTGTTCGGGGCGTCCGGTACCTTAGCGGTTCGTGCATAAGTCGCGCGCACACCGAGTTCGATGGGGCTGTACGTTGCGTTCGCAATCGTCTGTTCCAGAGTGTCGGCACGGACGATCTGGAGGAATTCTTCCGCCCGGCCACCGAACTTGTCGCGTGCGAGCTGTTCGAAAGCCGCAAAGGAAGCGGCCTCCGGAACCGCTTTGAACTCAGAAGAGGTATTGCCCATCAGCAGCGGGATCATATGCCTCCTGTTCTGCAGGATCCGTTCCATCGAACCTGCAGGCAGGTAGTTGCCGTCAACGACCGTCCCCCAGAAACCCTTGTACTCAAGTGCTTTGTCCCGAAGGGTGCACGCGTCGATTGCACGTGCCTCTTCGAGGGTCTCCACTCCCAGGAAGCGGAAGAATGCCTCGCCTTCCTTTTCCGCATCCGCCAGGGTCTGCCGCCGGAGCGGAGAACGGTCTGCGTATCCGCCGAGCATGATACCGCTCTGCACGATCGCACGTTGGAACAATCCTTCGGTCAAGGGAGATGCCAACTGGGTCAGCACACTCCCGCCGCCCGCAGACTGGCCGCCGATCGTGATGTTGCCCGGATCCCCGCCGAATGCCGCGATGTTGCGCTGGACCCACTCAGTCCCGGCCTTCTGGTCGAGATTTCCGAAGTTGGCAGGAAAAGCCGGATCCTCGGCCGTCAACGCGGGGTGTGCCAAAAAGCCGAATACGTTGACCCGATAATTGACCGTGACCACCACGATGCCGCGGCGGGCAATTCTTTCTCCGTTGAACTCCATCTCGGCGGGGTTGCCCACCTGCAGACCGCCACCGAAATACCACACATATACCGGGAGTTTCTCATCGGTACGCTTGGCGGGCGTCCATACGTTGAGGTACAGACAGTCTTCGTCCATTGGAATTTCGGGGTCTACGTTCCACTCCCGTGTGTAAATATCATTTGCCGCAAGCCCCGGGATCCGCTGCATCGAGATCGGAGCGAATTCCAGAGCCGGACGCACTCCCTCCCACGACGCGGCCGGTTGTGGAGCGCGCCACCGGAGAGCACCGACCGGCGGGGTTGCAAAGGGCACCCCCAGAAACGCCGTGATCCGTGGATCTGCCGCGGGGATTCCCCTCAATGTTCCGGTTTCGACTGTCACTTGTCTCAACATGTGCCGTCTCCTTTTCTTGTATGCGTTCGGGTCAGGATTCCGGGAACCCGCCGCATGTCTCCCGGTAAACAAAAAAGGTTTCTTCATATCGTGTCACCGGCTCCGGATGCCGGCCGCTGATCATTTCGAGCAGCAACCGGATGCTGGCCCGTACGAGCCGCTGTACCGGCAGGTCCACCACGGTCAGACTTGGTCGGAGGAACCGGTTGATTGCGGAATCATTGTAAGCTACGATCTCGATATCATCCGGAATTCTTACG
>CAZBKR010000229.1:0-2984 GCA_964492455.1 uncultured Oscillospiraceae bacterium | reverse complement strand
TTCCCGCCACACCGGAGCATTGTAGTTGTAATGCCGGCGCATCCCGTGGCTGAACACCCGCCCGTCGAGGTCCGCGTTGAGCACCTCCGGATATTTTTCGGTCAGCCAGGCGGGCGGGGTCGCGGTCGGGGTGCAGAAGATCACCCGGATTTCCGGAAATGTCGACACCAGCGCCATAAAGCGGTCAAAAAAATCAAACGTGAACACGCCTTCGCGCGGCTCAAACAGGTTCCAGGCGAACTCCGCAACACGGACGACGGTGATCCCCGCCGCGCGCATGCGCTCGAGGTCGGAACGCCAGAGCGTCTCCGGCCAGTGTTCGGGATAGTAGCAGACCCCAAAGGTCAGCGGGTTCATAGACAATGCGTGTTGCATGGGAGTCCTCCGGCAAACCGCGCAAGGGCGGCGTGTTATACCCTCATTGTATCCCAGGTCGCCTCCTCCCGGGCGGATAAACACACGTCTGCTTGCGGGGCGGAGTGAAGTTGATTACAATACAGCCAGTAAACGCCCCGGTCAGGGGGTAGTCCGCCCTTCTGGAGGGCGGATCCGCCGTTCGGACCGGTTGTCGCAGCGGGCATGACAGGGGTAACGGCTTCTACAGACTTTGTACAGAGGCAGACTGTTCCGCATCGCCCGCATCGCACACCCGGCAGTCCGAACCGACTGGCCGGGTTTTTTGACACCTCTGCTCTTTCGCCAGAACAGAAGACGGCCAAACACCCGCAGAAAGGCATCCACCGGTGAACTCCATGCGACTGGCTCCTTATCTTTCCACCGCCCGCATGGCCATGCGGGAGAAAACCAACGCGGGACTGACCGCGCTTTTCCCCCGCATGCTGGCGATTGGCGCGCGGGTGGTCCCGCTGATGGTCGTCTGGCGGGTCGTGCTGCATCGCGGTGCCGACGTCGGTATGACGCTGTCCCAGATGCTGGTCTACACGTTTGCGGGGGCGCTGCTGTCCGACCTGCTCGAAGTACAGACCGCACTGTCCTCCTGGAATTACGACGGGAGGCTGGTTTCACTCTACCAGCGCCCGCTGCCGGTGCTGGCACACGTTGTCGCGCAAACCGCGGGTGGATGGGCGCCGCTGCTGTTGTTTTTCTCCCTGCCTCTGATGCTGCTCGCACCGCTCGCGGGGCTGGACACCCGGCCGGCCACCCTGTGGTTTTTCCCGAGCCTGCTGCTGGGCGTCTCGCTCGGATTCGCGATCGATTTTCTGTTCTCCTGCCTGACCATCCGGCTGCGGGGGATGGCCTGGATGGTCTACTCCATCCGCATGGCGCTGGTCTCCCTGTTGTCCGGCGCGGTGATCCCTTTCCGGGTGATGCCGTTCGGACTGGAACGCCTCCTCGATCTGCAGCCTCTCGGGAGCCTGGCGGGCGCGCCCCTCTCCCTGCTGGTCGGCACGGGAGACCCCGCGCGGGTTCTCCTGCTCCAGCTGGGATGGAACCTCCTGCTGTGGCCGCTGGCCATGCTGCTGTTCGCGCGTTCGCGGGAAAGGATGACAAGCTATGGCGGATAAAAGCTCAAAATATCCAAAAAACCCCGCGTCACGCCGTACTGCCCGCAGGTTGTGGTCCTGGTTCCGGCGGATCGGCGCGCTCTTCGCGCTCTATGCCAAAATGGACTTCGCCTGGCTGCTGCGTGACACCAGAACCGCACTGATCGTGATCGCCGCCGAGTCGATCTCCCAGATCGCGGGCATTACCGGCGTCTTCCTGATCGCCTGGAGGTTTGACGGCATCGGGGATATGGACCGGTACGAGGTGCTGCTCCTGCTGGGATACGCGACACTGCTCCAGGGTGTCTACAATTTTTTCTTCAACGGGGGCAACACCGGTCACCTGTCCCGGCGGATCGGGCGCGGGCAGCTGGAGCACATGATGATCCAGCCGGTCCCGCTCGGGGTGCAGCTGATGACCGACGGTTTCCTGCCGGTATCGGGAAACGGCGGGCTGATCGCGGGCACTGTGGTCACAGCCGTTGCGGTCCGGCACATCGGACTGGCGGTCACCCCGGCCTGGATGCTGCTGTTCGCGGGTCAGCTCCTGGCGGGACTCGCGGTGCTGGTCGGGATGCTCTACCTCGGTTCGGTCGCGGCATTCTACCAGCCGGTGGCGGCAGAAGAGATCACGAGCGACATCTACAACACCGCGGTCCGGCTGTCTGCCTTTCCGCTGTCCGACCTGTCCCGCGGAGCCCAGACCCTGCTGCTCACGGCCGTCCCGGCCGGACTGCTCGCCTGGTTCCCGACCCTCGTGCTGCTCGGTCGGCCGCCACTCGGCCTGAC
Organism: uncultured Oscillospiraceae bacterium; assembly: GCA_964492455.1. Taxonomy (GTDB): domain Bacteria; phylum Bacillota; class Clostridia; order Saccharofermentanales; family UBA5734; genus JAAYKS01. Next base: position 690 of record CAZBKR010000229.1, on the reverse strand, counting down.
CGCGGCGTTTCCCTTCCTGTTTGCCTCTGTACTCGCCCTGTTGACCGGGGTTCTGATGAAGAAAGGATGGATGCATTATGCGCGAGAAGGATCGCCCCGATACTCGGATGTGGGCCACCGGAGATAGCGGACTCGCCGGCGCCAGCGCCGCAAAAACAACGGATCCCCCCGCCGCGGTTGAAATCCGGCATGTCACCAAAACCTTTGAACGCCGGGAGCGCGCGCTGACCGGTGAAGGCGTATTGCGCGGGCTCTTCCATCCCCGCAAGAGCGTGCTGACCGCGCTCGACGACATTTCGTTCACGATCCAGCCGGGCGAATTTGTCGCCTACGCCGGCCCCAACGGGGCGGGCAAAAGCACCACCATGAAACTGCTCTGCGGCATGCTGATGCCGGGTGCGGGTGAGCTGTCCGTACTGGGACTGTCTCCCCGACGGAACCGGGTGCGGCTGATGCGGCGGATGGGAGTGCTGTTCGGCAACCGCACGGAACTCTGGTGGGACCACCCTGTGCTGCAGAGTTTCGAATGGAAGCGGGTCGTGTGGGACATCCCGGATACGGTGTATCGGGATCATCTGGCGATGGTCACCGAACTGCTCGACCTGTCCGGGCTGCTGCACACCTTCACACGGGAACTCTCTCTCGGACAGCGGATGCGCGCGGATCTGGCGATGCTGCTGCTGCACAGCC
>CAZBKR010000228.1:0-2995 GCA_964492455.1 uncultured Oscillospiraceae bacterium | reverse complement strand
CAAAGATAAAAAGAGCCAGTCCACCGACCAGCGCAAAAACCGATTTGAGATCCATATACCCTCCACCTCGGCAACCGGAATGTCCACATTCTACACTGAGGGGATGGTTTTGTCCAAGCCGGTAACCTGCTCCATAGCAGGGGGGCCTCGGGCACTCCCGGCAGCATATGGGTGTGGAAAGACTGTTTCGAATGTGTTCTACTACATATACCGATACCAGACGCAGGACAGCGCGACGTGTCACGCGCCTGGTACAGCAACGCTATCACAAATCGGGATTCATCCACCCGGGGAGGTACTGTATGAAGTGTCCCAAATGCGGCACGGATAACGAAGTCGGGAAAACCGTTTGCGGCAAATGCGGTACTTTTTTATATCGATACACACAAAACAGACGCCCGCTCACACGAAAAGAGAGACGTAAAGAAACCGCATCCCACTGGAAGCAGGCGCTCAAAGGAACCCTTTATGCCCTGCTGATCCTTTTTGCGCTCACACTTGTGCTTTTTATCATCTCACTGATACTCGGTAAAATTCTGCCGGATTCCATGTTTGAAGGATTGATCGATCCCTCAGCGACCCTTCCCGGCTGAGGAATCCCCCTCCTCCGGTTCGATCTCCGGGGCGGATTCGGCCTTGCCCTGATCGTCTGTCGGCACAGACCCGGTACGATCGGGTTCCGCCGCAACGCCCGGATCCGCATCCGCAGGCGCTACACGAGCTCCCGCCTGATCAAGAGGCACAAAACGCTCGTCGACAGGGCTGAGAGGCAGGATAGGCGGCAGTTCGCCCGAGGTATCCTCTCCGGATTCAACGGCTGCGGGCGGCAGCACCACCCGCCGCACCCCCTGTGGCAACGATATCCGATCCGTTTCCCCTTCGTCTGTTTTCTTGTGCCTGCGACGGGCGCGTTCCGCCTCCGGAAGCGCGTCCCGGAATGCCTCATCAAAACTCAATTCCTCCGGATCCAGCTGTGCATCCGGATCCGTTTCGTTCCACTCGGGCAGCGGTGGCCAATTGCCCGACAACGGTTCGTCAGGCGGATGTCTGCGGTTCACCAGATGCAGCAGCAGGATAGCGACGACAAGAAGCACCAGGGAAGCGCCGCTCACCATCAACCCGTCCCGCAAACCGGCCGGAAGGTAGCTCATTTCGATCCGATGTGTGCCAGGCTCCAGTTCCACAGACAGCAATCCTTCCGCAAACGCGGCCGTCTCCCGCTCCACACCGTCGACGCGTACCGTCCATCCCTTGTCATAGGGGATGCTGGTGAACAGCGTCCCTGCGTCTTTCACTTCGACCGTACCGGAGATACGGGTGTCAGAAAAGTGATCGACCTCCAGCCCCTGTTCCGACAGCAGCGCCATAGCCTGTTTGAATTTGGGCTCATCCAGCATGGCTGCATACAATTTTACCTGCCCGCTCGCCACGTCTTTGTATGTCATTTTGATCTGCACCACAGTACCGGCCTGTATCAATCCCAGGTCTACCATGTACGGCCGGGTCAAATCAAAGGTCCGCATGGTCGCATCGTTTTCTCCGAAACGCACTTCAGTGTTGAAGTCGAGCTGATTCGCGTCGAGGTAGAAACATACTTCCCGTGTGGCGGGAACCGTAAAAGACATCGTCGCCGAGCAACTCCCGGATCCGATTTTCGTATAGGAGTAAGTATATTTATCGGATCCTCGCGTCATGGTCAGATTGGATTCCGTGACAATCTCGGTATCCAGCGGAATCTGCACCTGTTTGATACCGGTCGCCAGTTCGACAAACTGGTTCTGTACGGTAAACGGATCTTTGTACAGACTCCAGTATTCCATTTCCGCGCCGACCATATAGGCCACAGGCAGCGCATACGGATTGCGGAACACCGTGTATTCCCCTTCGGTCATCCAGGGTTCGAGTGTGGACCGCGAATAAGAGGCGTCTTTCCCGACCAGATAGCGGATACCAAGGAGCGACTCCAGCACAGCGGACGCGTCCGAATAACGGTAACTGTTGATGCCGTTGTTGTGAAGTCCAAGCGCTTTCATCACCCGTGTGGTCTCGAGGTAGGCAGTGGACGCGAAAACCGAAATGCCCCGGTAACTGTGCAGCACCGTATCGTTGACCGTGCGCGGTTCCAGCAGTTCCACCCGGTAAAAGTCGCCGCTATCGTCGGTTTCGACACGGTCCATCAAATCGATGAGCCGGACACGGTCTTCCACAAATCCGTCGCGGATCGAATAGTATTCGGTCCGGTCCAGCAGATCGATCGAAACGAAGGTGTTGACGAGAATCTCCGCGATCATTACGCTCGCAAGCACGGTGACACGCAGTTCCCGCGGACGCTTTGTATTGCGCGCATAGCCAAAAGCCGCGGCCAGTAAAGCCAGGAACACCAAACTCAGATAAACGGTAGCGGTATCCATGACATCCGCGCCAAGGCGATCCGCCAGCACGACGAATCCGGCGGCAGCCATCCCGACTCCCAGAATCACCCGGGAAGGAACTTCGCGCAGGCGCACAAACACGGGATACCCCATCGACAGGATCAGGAAAACATAGACAAACGCGTACCGGTACGGGAGTTGGTTGGGATAATGTCCACCGTTCCACCAGAAGTCGAGCTGGTTGACACTAAAACTGAAAAACAGCGCCAGCAGACCGAACAAGTGAGCAAGCTTCGACCGGGTCGGAATAGAAGGAAGATAGAAATACAGAGGGACCAGCACCAGGATAGCCAACCCGCTGTAGATGTTGGGCAGTCCGTCGCGGATGTGCAGCGGCACGACCAGAAGGTGGTTTGTCAGGAAGTCAAACAGCTTGAAGGTCAGATTCCATGTGGATGGGGCCACGTCATTGGCAGCAGACGTCAGTTGTAACGCGGTATAGGTCGGCAGCACCACTGCCGCGGACAGTCCGGCGGCAATGAGAGAAAAGAAGGCAAATTTCAGCCCTTTTCGCACCAGCCATCCAAAGCGAAGCGCTGGATAGCGGGAAAAATAGGCTACAA
>CAZBKR010000227.1:0-2999 GCA_964492455.1 uncultured Oscillospiraceae bacterium | reverse complement strand
CTCCGGTGTGGATTCGACCCGCAGGCCGGCTTTTGGTGTGTGTGTTTCTGTTGTTCGCTCTCGTGCTGCAACCCCTGACCGCAGCCGCGCTCGCAGAGACTGAACCCCCCGCGGATCCGTCACCCGATCCCTATGCCGCCATGGGAATCGAGCATTCCGCCGCGGCGGCCATCGTGATCGAAACCGGGCGCGGGATGGAGCTCTACGCCAAGGAGGCGGACAAGCCAGCCCACATTCCCGCGCTGTCCAAGGTCATGACCGCGATCCTGGTACTGCAGCGTTTCCCCGCGGACACCTATGTGACCGTCAGCCTTCTGGCGGAAGAGACCAACGCGAATGCCGTTCCCCAAAGTCAGCTCAGCGACTTTACGGCCGGTGACAAATACACGGTGGAATATCTGGTTGCCTCGATGTTCTACATCGACAGCGACGCGGCCGCGATCGCGCTCGCGGAGTTGCACAGCGGGAGTGAAAGCGCGTTTACCGGGATTATGAACGAGCGGGCGGGGCAACTGGATCTGTTTGATACCGTGTTCCTCAACAGCACCGGCCGGGCGGTATCCCAACCCGACGATCCGGACGGAGAAACCGATACCCAGTACCCGGTCTCCACACCGCGGGACGCCGCAAGGCTGGTCCGGTATTTTCTGCAAAGCGACAACTATGCGCGCACGGTCAACACCGTGTTCAGGACCTCCTCGACCCGCTTCTTCCCCACAACCGACGCCCGGAGCATCGAGATCACGAACAATCTCGCGTATGCCTGGACATACGTCGACTATCTCACCGGGCTGTTTGCCAGCGATGACAGCGGTACGATTTCGCTGATATCGACATATGCGGCGGGCGGATTCGAGACCCTCTCCATCCTGATCGGGGTGGCGCCCGGCGAGGAGATCGTCGATCTGCAAAACCTGAGCGGCGGGATCTACCGGAACTATGTCAACACCGTGCTCGTGCGGGCCGGACAACCGGTCCCCGAAACCATCCGGGACTCGGTGGGAGGCACTGTGTTCGGCCTGCGGTACAAGCGCACCGTTTACTACGTTCAGCGGATCGGCTCCACCGCGGTTACGGAAGACATGCAGTACACGTCCGCAGGTCCGCACTCCCTGCCCCTGATGGAGGAAGACACCGTCGGGACGATGACTTTCACCCTCCCGAACGGGACCAGAATTTCGGTGGAATGTGCCCCGGACCGCACAATCTATTCGGTGGAGTCCGGCTTTGCGGACAAGATGCTCAATGCCTTCAAAAACAATCCGGATCTATACATCATCATCCTGATCTGTACCGGAGTTTTCGTGCTCGCGGCGCTCTACAAGACCGGAACCGGACTGGTCCGGCTGTACTGGCGGCTGCGGCTGCGCAAGGCGGAACGGGTTCTGGGAAGCACAGAAGTACTCAACGGGCAGGATGGCGACGACCGACATACAGCGTGATCATCATCGTCAAGGCAAAATCATAGAGCACCACCACCGGCTGTGCGAGCAGCAGAATCCCCCACCAGGGCAGCGGGAATTCCGGCATGCCCTCCCCCATCAGCACCAGCCACACCAGGGCGAGCAGCCCCAGCAGCAGGTCGGCTCCCGCCAGCTTGATCACCATGCATCGAATGCGTGACGGGATGCGGGACTCGGCTTTGGCCTTCAGCAATGGATAGGGACCGAAAAAGAACACAAAGGGAACCGCGGTGATCCACCCGGCAAGCAGCGCGCCCGCCGCGGAGGCAGACAGCCAGGACAGCGCAGCCCCCCGGAAAGAAAGCTCGATCAGCGCAAGCGCGACAGCAGCCGAAGCCACCACGTAGAGCGCGAGGTCGGCGGTCGGCATCAGCCGCACCCCCAGCAGAGCAAGTACCGCGAGAGCGGCCGCTATCCCGCCGTACGCAGCCGAACGGGCGGCACGGCGTCCCCGGTCAGCAGCAGGCACAGAGGTCGCCCCCCGCACATTCACAGCAGGTATCGGCACAACACAGACAGGACAGCTGATCGCACAGGCTCATACCGCCCGGACCGGTCCGCTGGGTGTAATATGGGCTCTGCCCCCAGGGGCCCTGCTGAAAGGGGCCGCCGCGGGTGCCGTACCCGTTGGCATACCCCCCGCGGCGGGCCTGCTCGGCCGCCTCGTCGGGACTGGTGTAGCCGCTGTTGTAGGGAGGTACGTTCCCGTTCCCCTTGGTGAGAATATCGTACGCTTCGTTGATCTCCTGCATTTTTTCCTTCGCGAGATCTTCGAGCGGGTGATTCTTATAACTGTCGGGGTGGTATTTTTTCACCAGATCCCGGTAGGCTTTCTTGATCTGCTCCTGGGTAGCGCCTTGGCGCAGTCCCAGCACCTCATACGGATTCTTGACCGCCATGTGATTTCCTGATCCTTTCGGGCCTACAACCGACCCAGTTTGCGACCGGCCAGCACGTCCGCGCGAACCGCCGGCAATCCCGCCTGCACTATATTGGAGACGATCCCCGCATCCCGCTCGTAGGGCAGGAGCGCCAGTGTCCGGTCGAGCTCCGTTTCCAGGGCTTCCAGCATTCCGCCTGCCTTGTCGACAGCCGTTTGCGCGTCCGGTCCCGCAAACGGATTCCAGTTTTTATTATCCGCATCGTCCGAACGATCGTCAATCGCGTCAACCAGGTAAATCCACCGTCCGAACCGGTCCCCCGCCAGACGGAGCGCTTCCCGGAACGAGGGGTCGAGCCCGGGCAGCAACCGGTCCGCGGCCGCTCCGAAGATTCCTCCGGTCACCGACCCGAACGCCGCGGAGGCCAGCGCGGGCGCGTCCTCACCGGGCGGACTGGATTCGACCTGTGCAAGCGACGCCAGCCCCTCGGCCGCCGCCCGGTCCATCTCCGGCCAGACGGCCGCAGCCTTGCGTCGCGCGGACGAAAATACGGTTCGTGCCGCCAGTCCCCTGAGCGCAAACCCGTCCGCCGTGTCGTCTTTGGCCTTGTGCCAGGCCAGGATCACGGTCATGTCCGCACAGGCGTCGAGCACCG
>CAZBKR010000226.1:0-3025 GCA_964492455.1 uncultured Oscillospiraceae bacterium | reverse complement strand
GTGATCCAGATCGAGACAGACCATTTTGGCCGCACGGCGGGTGGTTCCACCGGACTTGATGGCACCGGCGTTGCGGTCGAGACCTTTGAGGAAGCTCATCAGGCCTGAGGAAGCACCTCCACCCGTCAATTTCTCTCCTTCGGCACGGATCGCGGAAAAGTTGGTTCCGGTGCCGGAGCCACCCCGGAACAGTTTGGTTTCAGTTACATAAGTGTCGGAGATGGAGTGCTCTCCGAGCAGTTTGTCCTCGACGGACAAGATGAAACAGGCAGATGCCTGTGTACGCGTATAGTCGTCCTTTGATTCCACTACCTGTCCGGCCGCTTCATCATAGTAATAAAGACCGCTCTTTCCTCCGGTGATTCCGTAATTCCGTTTGATGCCGGTATTGAACCACTGGGGCGAATTGGGTGCAAACATCTGGTTCAGGAAGGTATACACCAGCTCGTCGTACAGCACTGCGGCCTCTTCTTTGGTTTCCACCAGGCCTTCGTCCTGCAAGGCATCCACCCAGAATCCGACCATCCGGTCCGCAACCTGCCGCATGCTGGTCTCACTGCCTTCGGGAGAACCAACCCCCGCCTTGCGGAAATACTTCGACGCGATGATATCGCAGGCGTTCTGCGAATAGTGCGCGGGAAACTCCAGCCCCTTCATGTCGGTCAAGGTGCGGCCGGACTTGTGGTCGACGATCAGGACGTCCCGCGACGCCCAATCAAACAGGTCGAAGACTGATTTTTCGGGGGTCTCCTCGAGCTCCTTCGTATAGTATCGGACCATCAGGTCACGCAGTTGTGCCATATTCTTTGTCCTCCCTCTCCCATCGGTGGATATCATTATAAACGCAACGTCGACAAAAGGGTTAGAAAATGGCACCATATTTTGTAACAGTTTTTTGTGCGACTACTACATGTTGTGTCCTATGAAACAAAGCCCCCCGTGTTGGGAAGCTTTGTCATGGTCCGATAGAGGGTTCGCAGAAAGCCGCTGTTCGAATCAGGTCAGCCGGACTGCCGCCATTTCAGCACGTACGCACAATTCTCCGGCCTTGAATGCGTGTTCCTGTGACATGGCGGTTTCCGTGCGGTTGAGGCAATCGAGGATGAGTTCGCCGAAGAAAGGATACCCGACCTTCCCGGTTACATTCAAATACTGTTCGGTATCACCGTTCGCCAGGAAGAGATGTCCCCCTCCGTTATCCACGCCGACGTTGATGTATTTGCGTAACTCGATGTAGCCTTTGGTGCCCAGTATAAAGGTGCGGCCGTCTCCCCAGGAGCCCAACCCGTCCGGCGTAAACCAGTCCACGCGGAAGTAGTTGGTGGCACCACCGGTCCCGACCAACGTGGCGTCTCCAAAGTCCTCCAGTTCAGGGTACTCCGGATGTGCATAATTCGCGATCTGGCTGCGGACCACACTTGCGTCCTTTTCTCCCGCATAGAACAGAAACTGTTCTATCTGGTGACTTCCGATGTCGCACAGGATGCCGCCGTACTTTTGCTTTTGGAAAAACCAGTCCGGCCGCGAAGGCGCGCCCAGGCGATGCGGGCCCATCCCGATGACCTGAATGACGCGACCGATCGCACCGTCCCGGATCAACTGGCCTGCATAAACCGCACACTCGACATGCAGCCGCTCACTGTAATACACCATGTATTTGCGTCCGGTTCGCGCTACTGCGGCCTTGGCTGCGTCGATCTGATCCAACGACGTAAACGGTGCCTTGTCCGTAAAATAATCCTTGCCGGCTCCCATCACGCGGACGCCCAGCGCGCCTCGCTCGGACGTAACAGCCGCGGAAGCGACCATATGGATGTCCGGATCGTCCAGTATCCGGTCCAGACTGTCCGCTACCGGAGTGCCGGGGTGTTGCTTGAGAAAGGCTTCGACTTTGGCCGGGTCAGGATCAAAGACATACTTGAGAGTTGCACCCGCTTCCTTGAGGCCGTTGGCCATACCGTAGATATGCCCGTGGTCAAGCGCAGCACAGGCGAATACAAATTCACCTGGTTTGACAACCGGAGCCGGTTTTCCTTGTGGTGCGTAGTTCATACCGTCACTTTGCTGCATGGAAACGTCCTCCTGTCTTTCTAGACCGTTATGTTGCCGTCGCCCAACCGGGTGACACTGGCCTTCTTCTCATGAAAACGGATCGCTCCGGCCAATATTCCCTGCAATGTGTACCAGGGATCATCCGGTCTGATCGGCAGCGAAACAGGCAGACCGGTGGATCCGGATTTGTATATTGCAGTGATCAGTTCGATTGTGTCCCGTCCTTCCCGCGGTGTGACCAGCGGGGCGCGGCCGTGCTCGATGGCATACAGCACGTTTTCGATCTGAGCGGTGTGCCCTTCGTGAAGAAGAGGCGGCAACGCCTGAAATGCCGAGCGTATCCTGTTTTCGGTATCCACATCCCGGGTGGGAAATCCGTTCTCACGGGAGACCGAAGCATAGACGTCAAAAGGATAGGATACCCGCGCCTTTTCTGCCTGAAAAACAATCTGTTGGGCTTCTCCGTGGTGGACAACGCTCCCGGTCACCTGTCCGACCGCATGGTCGTATCGCAGGATCGAAACCGACAGATCCTCCACCTCGGCGTTGTCGTGCGCTAGATTGGCAATGACGCTGGTCACTTCGCGGGGCAGACCCATCATCCAGTTGAGCAGGTCGATGTGGTGCACTGCGTGATTGAGGGTGCAGCCGCCGCCCTCCTGCTGCCAGGTGCCGCGCCACCACAGGTCGTAATAGCACAGGCCACGCCACCAGAGCGAGTCCACCTGAACATGCAGAATACGTCCGATCAGGTCCTGCTCAAGCAATTTTTTGAGATTCATGACCGGTGTCCGGAAACGGTTCTGTGCAACCGGAGATAATATACGGCCGGTTTCCTGTTGTACAGCCAGAATCCGATCGCATTCCTCGAGCGAGGAAGCCATCGGCTTTTCCAGAATCACATTCATACCCGCGCGCATGCAGTCGACCGCAATGCCGGCATGAGTAAAAGGCGGCGTACAGATGCTGACCA
>CAZBKR010000225.1:0-3037 GCA_964492455.1 uncultured Oscillospiraceae bacterium | reverse complement strand
ATGAGGTCGGGCAGCATGCCGAAATCGTCCTGGTAGTGGAACACGGAGAGCATGAGCTCCCACGCGTACCGCGGGTTTTTGTACTGCCCCATGGCATGGTAGCTCTGCTGCCAGCTGGAGGTCATGCGGTGCGGACCCTTGTTCATGTAGATGATGTCGATGCCGTCGATCGGGATGATGTGCGACCAGACGATATATGCCTCGAGCGTACGCGCGGTTTCATACTGTTCCGGCAGGTTCGGAGCGGTCTCGAGGTATGCGGTAAACTCCTGTTCCACGGACGCAAGGCATGCGTCAAAGTCCGGATACTTGTCCATCCGCCAGCCGTTGGACTTGTACAGGTGAACAGCCAGGTCCACCTTGCCATTCGCGTCCGGGGTAAAGATAAACCGGGTGTCCTCCGGGATGCTGTTGATGACATCGAAACCGGTGACGACTTCCATCTCCCCGATGACCGGGCAGAACAGCATCTTGGGGACCGGGTTCATGATGACTTCCCAGCTCCCGTCGTTTCTGGTTTTCGCGATCTCATGCGGTCTGAGATCCGGAGACAGGACGACCGTGACATCGCTGGCTTCCATCCGGAGGATGCTGCCCTCCTGCAACGTGATCCGCGCGCTCCCGCCTTCATACTCCAGCGTTACATTCACGGGTGTTGCGGTCGCGCGATAGGGGATTTCCTGCCCATCGCGTTCCAGCTTGACGGGAAACAGTTTCCCGGAGCGGGGTGTATGGCCGCCTGACGCGGTGTCCAGCCCGTTCAGCAGGGCACATACGTAGAGCCGGTCGACACCGTCTTCTTTCCACTGGCCGACATAAAACACGGTCCCGCGGCGTCCGTAGGAAATCCTAGTCAGATCGTACTGCACATTCTCATACATATAAAGCGTTCCTCCCAAGTTTCATCATTGATCGATCGGAATGGCGGGGGTTGCACATTGTATATAGTATGAACGAAAGAGCGGCCGGATGCACGCGGCAGATTTCGATTCACAGCAAAAAGTTGTGTGAAGTATTCCGGTCGTCAAGCTCCATTCTGCCGTCCGATGTACGCTTCTGCCAGCTGTACAAGGAACGACGCACGGCCATTGTCATTGTATTGCAATTCGCCTTCACCAAGCCAGTCTGGCAACTCGCCATCAAACTGCTCAATCGTTGCCCGGCAGGTGTCGTTCGTCAACAAAATCCTGCCGATCAACAAGATCGTCGAACGTCTCCCATCGAATTTCTCTTTCATTGCGTCATCCGTTAGAAACTTCAATGCGGTAGAGAGAATTTGTTCTTTTTGCCTCTCATTTAGCTCTTTGACGAGTCGCTCCTCGGCCAGGATATACTCAAACCAAGCGAGGCGCATGCCCGGAGTCGGATCGTCGAACAGATAGGACACCCAGTCCGTTTGTGTATAGAAGCTTGATAGCAGTTCAGGAGCGTCCTCTCTCGCGTACAGTTCAGAAAATCCGTTGAACGATTGAACGATGCTCTGCATCGCTCCGTATACAAAATCATAAAAGTATATATTTTGATACACTGGATAGTTCATACAGGTCTCAATGAGTGCGCGAGTGGTCATTCTGGGAAGGAGCTCTTCCGGGATCTTTTGATGGAATACGTTGGGATAACTGTATGGCTCATCGATGGGCGGTGGCGCTGTTGTCTCCATTTCGGTTGACCGTGTTGTCGATATGGATGCCTGCGAGCCAGTGGATGTCGATTCCGATGGAGCCGAGACAGTTTCACAAGCCGTCGCTACGATCAACAGCAATACCACTACTGCAACCCAGGATTTTTTTCGCCAGTTTCTGCGCCGAACCACAAATAGAACCCATCCTTTTGTATCAGCTCCATCAAAACTCTCTATGCAAGAAGCGTCTGAGCTGGTGTCGATTGGCAATGGCCGTTTACAGGGGTAGTTTATCATGTAACATAAATACTGCCGGAAACCCCCGGTCGGAAGGAGAAGTGCGATATGACGCTTGAGACCGAACGGCTGATCCTGCGGGAATTGACCATGGAGGATCTGGATGCCCTGCACGAGATTCTCTCCGACCCGGAAACCATGCGCCATTATCCCGCGCCCTTTACACGCGAGCGTTCGCGCCAATGGATCCAGTGGAATCTGGAGAATTACCGAGCATACGGCTTTGGGCTGTGGGCTGTCGTACTCAAAGCCACCGGCCACCTCATCGGGGACTGCGGCATCACGATGCAGCCGATCGACGGCCGCATGGAACCGGAAATCGGGTATCACATTCACAAAGACCACAACGGCAACGGGTACGGGACCGAAGCCGCACGCGCCTGCCGTGATTACGCGTTCAAACAATTGGCACTCCCGGCCGTCTATTCCTATATGAAATGGACCAACCTCGCCTCCCAGCGGGTGGCAGTCAAGAACGGGATGCGCCTGATCGCGGAAGTTCCCGACGAGAAGAACACCTATACCCGTGTCTTTGCGATCACACGCGAGGAATATGAAGCACTGATCGACTGAATTGGGTTGTACCGATTCGGTTTGTGTGTATATTGATAAACATGACGACAAAAAACAGAACCGCAATCTCCATGGCCATCCTCGCTGCCGCACTGTATGGCATCAGTGCTCCTGTTTCAAAGCTACTTCTGGTCCAGCTATCCCCGACCTTTATGGCAGCGCTGCTTTATATCGGTGCCGGGTTTGGAATGCTGGTGGTAACGGTTTTCCAGCGTATCGGTCCGGTGCGTTCGAAAGAAGCCGGATTTACGAAAAAGGATCTTCCCTATGTGGCCGGCATGATCGCTCTCGACATCGCCGCCCCCATCCTACTCATGCTCGGGCTCACGATGGCGTCTGCCGAGAGTACCGCGCTTCTCAACAACTTCGAAATCGTCGCCACGTCTCTGATCGCTCTGGTCGTGTTCAAAGAAGCCATCGGGAAACGCATGTGGCTTGCGATCGCCCTGATCACGGCGGCCAGCCTGCTCCTGTCGATCGATGTCATCGGATCGTTCAAACTTTCCGTCGGTTCCGTCTTCGTTTTGCTGGCCGGTGTCTGCTGGG
>CAZBKR010000224.1:0-3042 GCA_964492455.1 uncultured Oscillospiraceae bacterium | reverse complement strand
TTTCACACTTGCCGGGCTTGGTGGGGACACCGGTTCTGATACGGGGATTTTCCTCGAAGCAAGTCTCAAAATCGATGACTTCGCCGGGTTTCGTGATGATTTTTCTAAACTCACTCATGGAAACAGGCTCCTTTATTTAAGATTAACAACAATCATTATTTCACTGTTATGCAACGAATTCAATTTTCCCAGATCCGGTGGTACTGCTTTTATGCGAACATTGCAGCAATCCCGATAATTCCTTTGAAATCTCCGAAGGAAATAACAGGACAACAAATAAGTCAGGTTCGTACATTACCTGATCGAAAAACTTCAAACTACACAGTGGTAAAATAAAAGGTGTATTGAGATTTCGCTGGAATGAAAATTCAGATCGGAGGTGACTTCGTGATGCGAGAAGCACCGGAAGAAGTGTTGCGGCTGGCTCTCTGTTTTGCGGCTGAGGCACATGCCGGGATGGTACGCAAGGGCACGCACATTCCGTATATCCTTCACCCGATGGAAACGGCTGCCATCGTGGGTTCGATGACATCCGATCCGGAGATCCTCGCCGCAGCCGTATTGCACGATGTGCTGGAAGACACCTCTGTATCATCGATAGAATTGGAGAATCGCTTCGGTTCCCGTGTGGCGGGACTGGTTGCCGCCGAAAGCGAGAACAAACGCGAGACGCTTCCGGCAGGGGAGACGTGGCGGGTCCGCAAGGAGGAAACGATACGGCATCTGCGCGAGACGCAAGACCCCGGAGAAAAAATGATTGCGCTCGGAGATAAGCTGTCCAATATCCGTGCCATGTACAGAGACCATCTCGAAATCGGCGACCGGCTCTGGGACCGATTCAACCAAAAGGACAAAAGAGAACACCATTGGTACTATGCTTCGATTGCAGAGGCTTTGAATATGCTGGAGAAGACACTTGCCTGGAAGGAATTTGACACCTTGGTCCGGGCAGTCTTTGGAGAGATGGAAAGCTACTAGGAGATCTGACTCTCTCACCCATTTTTGGCATATACTGAATATACAGACGGGTTGCCCTGTCGAGTGGTAAGTGGTGCAGTCGCTAGATTCCGTTGAGACGGAAGGAGGACACCGCATGAATCACCATCTGTATCTGACCCTGATTCCGGAAGCCCTGATCGCCTCGATGCTCACCCCGGAAGAATTCGCCTCCTATTACGCAATCGGGGAGCACGACAAGCCGAACGGTCAGGTGGTTTTCATCGAGATCGATCCTTCGTTCAGAAGCGAACATTTTCAAATCGAAAAAGCGCTGGCGCGCTGTGTGCCGACGCCGGACGGCCTTCCGAAAAAATCGGTATACATCTCCATTTACCGGGTACTCGAACACATGCCGATCGCCGCGATGGGTGATTTGTACTATGTAACCCGGGACGGGAGAACACTGAGGACCTCAAAAGCCCCGGCGACCGACAACGAGTCCGGCCTGCATTTTTACAGTGAGCTCGCACCGACACGACCCGCGGTGGTCAGCCCTCTTGGACCGCTGGATTTTCTTAATTTAATGCTGGGCAACGGCGAGCATTTTCCCGGCATGCCCGCGATCGCTTTTGTCGAGCTGGCACTGGGGGCTCTGGCGACCGATCCGGAGAACGGCGATATCGACGAACTCCCATATGAAAACATCGTTCATTTGCGGAGATGCCTCCAGGAAGCCATTACAAAAACGGTTTCATCCAAAATATTCGATCTGGGCGGACTGGAATCGTTCCCGTACCGCGTCGTGAAAAACGGGGTCTTTGTCGGTAACCGGGCAGAAGGATTATCAATTTACCGGATGCCGGCACAGGAGGAGCTTCAGTCGAAGCATCGAGCCTGGTGGCGTTCCGCCAATACCTGATAAGCTTTCAATTCCCATCCTGTTGAAAAGGCCGCTGTCATCGCAGCGGCCTCTTTGCGTCATGTTGGGCTGATCTTCTCATGGAACCGCCGGACCGATGACTGTAAGCAGGAGAGGGAGCGTGACAAACGACGCCAGTGTAGTCCAGAGGATACAGCGGGAAACCAGTCGGGGGGCGGCGTCGAATTTCTCTGCGAGGATCACCGCATTGACTGCGACCGGCATCGATGCAAGAACCAGCAGGACAGGGAAAGCGGTTCCCGTCACACCGAGGACAAGAAGGCAACTCCACGCAACCAAAGGGGACAGAAGCATCCGGAGCGCGAGACCTGCCCAGAAAGCCGGGACGGGACCATGCTCCCGGGCAGACTGGCCGACGATGGCCATCTGCGCACCCAGGACGACCAGGACCACCGGTGAATAGGCGGACGCGACCATCGACACCCCTTGATCCAGCCCTGAGGGAAGGGAGATCCCGAATGCCCTGAGCAATATTGCCAGGACCGCCGCATAGAGCGCCGGAAGGGAAAATACCGATTTGATCGCGCCACGGACTGAAAATCTGGATCTTGCCGCAAAAAACACTCCGAATGTATGCACGATGATCATCTGCAGGATGACATACACCGAAGCTTTGTCCAGACCGGCTTTCCCATAGGCGAGCAGCACCAGCGGGAGACCGTAATTGACCGAATTGGTGAGCGTGGCGACCAGCGACAATCCGGCGGTCTCGGGTGGCGGCAGACGCAGCAGTCGGCTGAGCCCGGCCGACAGCGCCCACATCACTGCGAGATTCAGGAAGCTGAACAGAAGTGAATCCCGCACATCGCCGGAAGACAATTGTGCGGTGAGCAATGTGCGAAAGATCAGTACGGGAGCGAGGAAATAAAGGACCAGCGTGAGCAGGTGGGCAGTTTCCAGCTTGCGGAACCGCACGAGCACCGCACCGGCCGCCACTGGAATCGATAAAGGCAGTATCACGTCCAGGAGCGTGGATAGAATCTGTCCGATCAAATGAAAGTACCTCCTTAACGGCACCGCATCCGATCGAACACTGCGGGATCGGCCGGTGAAGCGCGTATCCATCCTACGGGAATCCCCGGCTCCTTTCAACTCCCTGCTGCTGTGTATTCACCAGTCGCAGGATCGGGTTTTTGTCCATGCCCGGTTCGTGATATCATGTT
>CAZBKR010000223.1:975-3061 GCA_964492455.1 uncultured Oscillospiraceae bacterium | reverse complement strand
CGACTGTCGCGGTCATCGCGTCGACCGTGTTGATCGCCCGCAGGATCACGGGGTACTCAAAGGAACGGGCTCCGTCCCGCACACCGGTCGAACGGAAGTCGGGTACCACCGTGAAATACTGCCAGACTTTTTCAGCAAGCCCGGCGCTGTCAAACTCTTCCCGCAATATGGCGTCCGCTTCCCGGACCGCGTGCAGCCGGTCGGTCGTAATGGCGCCCAGG
This sequence comes from uncultured Oscillospiraceae bacterium, assembly GCA_964492455.1. GTDB lineage: Bacteria > Bacillota > Clostridia > Saccharofermentanales > UBA5734 > JAAYKS01. The sequence continues at coordinate 2,840 of CAZBKR010000223.1, read as the reverse complement.
CAGCGCACGCCGAGTCCCGGGCCGGGAAAGGGCTGGCGGTAAACCATCGAGGCCGGAAGGCCGAGTGCGATCCCGCAGGCCCGGACCTCGTCCTTGAACAGATATTTGACCGGCTCGACCAGTTCGAACTTGAGATCGTCCGGCAACCCGCCCACGTTGTGGTGGGCTTTGACCGCCTTGGCGGTCTTGGTGCCGCTCTCGACGATGTCCGGGTAGATCGTACCCTGCGCCAGAAATGAGATGCCCTCCAGCTTGCGGGCTTCTTCCTCAAACACACGGATGAACTCCCCGCCAATGATTTTGCGTTTTTGCTCGGGATCCGCGACGCCCGCGAGTTTGCCCAAAAAGCGCTCTGAGGCGTCCACAAACACCAGATTGGCGTCCAGCTGTCCGCGGAACACCTCCAGCACCTGTTCACTCTCCCCTTTACGCATCAAACCGTGGTTTACGTGGACGCAGTGCAGCTGCTTGCCGATCGCCCGGATCAGCAGCGCGGCAACTACGGAGGAGTCCACCCCGCCGGACAGTGCGAGCAACACCTTACCGTTACCCACCTGACGACGGATCCGGTCGACCTGGTCCGCGACAAACGTGTCCATGTCCCACGTCTTCCTTGCGCCGCAACGGTCAAACAGGAACGGCCGGAGCGCATCCGCCAGTTCCGCGTCGTCTGCGGGCATCCCTTCGAGATCGGATAGACGTCGAACGGCGTGGTCGATCGTCAGCACCGGTACCGGACCGGTATACACCGCGTCTGCCGCATCCACAGGGGACCCGTCCACAATCCGGTTGGGTCCACCGTTGAGGATCACCCCTTTGAGCCCCGGAATTGCATAGAGCTCCGCGGCCGGGAGGTCGTGCGGGTGGATTTCGCTATAAACGCCCAGGGAGCGCACGGCGCGGGCCAGTCTGGCATTGTCGGTGGATCCGGTGTCGAGAATCGCGATCATATCCTGCTGCATGTGAATCTCCTTTGATTCCGCGTCTGCGTATTATCCCTTTTTGTGAAACAGAATACCATGGATCGATTCCAACGGCGCGTCTGTCTGTGCGGGATCAGGCCATCGCGTGCTAAAATCAACAAGACAATCCTGGAGGAGGCGGTTCCCATGGAGCACACATCATCCGATGCCCTGTCTGCCAGAATCCGAGACTGGAAAGAAGAAGAACAGGCCTCCTTTCAGGGATGGGATTTTTCCCGGCTGGAAGGCCGGTGGGAAAATGAGACGCCCCCCTGGGATTACCGGGAAGTGATCAGCCGGTACCGGACCGACGAGCTGGACTTGCTGGATATGGGCACGGGTGGTGGAGAGTTCCTGTTGTCGCTCGGGCATCCGCCCCGGCGGACTGCGGTCACCGAAGGATATCCGCCTAACTTCCGGCTGTGCCTCGAAACACTCGCACCGCGCGGGATCGAGGTGCGGTTCGTGGAAGCGGACGACCGGCTGGATTTTCCGGACGCGCGATTCGATCTCATCCTCAACCGGCATGAATCCTTCTCGGTCGAGGAGGTCCGGCGCGTCCTCAAACCTGGCGGGCTGTTTGTCACCCAGCAGGTGGGAAGCGGAAATGGACGGGATCTGTCCGCCCGGCTCCTCCCCGATTTTTCTCCACCTTTTCCCGAAAACGATCTGGACCATGTACTTCCGGCGCTGGAGCGGGCAGGATTTTCGATTCTCGAACAAGGAGAAGCGTTCCCGCCGCTGCGCTTTCTCGACACCGGTGCCTTCGTGTACTATGCCAAAATCATCGAGTGGGAGTTCCCGGGATTTTCGGTTGACACCCATCTCCCTGCTTTGATCGAGATCGACAAAGAGATCCAGACCAAGGGCTTCCTCGAGGGCACCGAACACCGATACTATCTG
>CAZBKR010000223.1:0-965 GCA_964492455.1 uncultured Oscillospiraceae bacterium | reverse complement strand
TTTCTCACTTGCCAGTTGGAATTCGACGAGATATTCAACCGATCGATCCTCAAGACAACCGAAAAGGCTCACTGACTTATCTGTTCAGGTAACAAGGAGGCGATCCGCATGCAGGTGGTACGGTACGACAATACTCTTTCCTTTCGGGACGCGGTATGGGAGGTCCTCCTCGAAAACGAGGTGCAGAACAACCTCCCGATCAGCTTTATCAAAAACGAACGCGCCCTTGACACTTCCGACTGGCTGATGGCGACCGTGCTCGACGACGATGGCGGAGTTCTGCTGACCGCCGCCTGGACCCCTCCGTTCAACATCGTGCTGTATGAAACCCGCAACCGTCCGGAAGATGCTGCGGTCTGCCTACTGGCAGACACGCTTCGCGCGGATGGGATCCTGTTACCCGGGGTTCTCGCCGAACAGGGGTTAGCGCAGCGGTTTGCCCGCTCTTACGCGGGAAACAACAACAGCCGGCGCCACATGTCGATGCGGATCATGCGGCTCGACAACGTTGCCAATCTCCCTGTATCTCCCGGTCGAATCCGGCCACTCCGGGAAGAAGATCTGTTCTTCGCCCCCTACTGGGCACACGCATTTGCAGAAGAATGCGGCGTCGAGCAATTCGATCTGAGAACACACACAGAACGGCTGCGCGCACGGATCGGACAAGACACCCACTATTTCTGGGAAGACGGTGTCCCGGTGTCGCAGGCCGCACACGGACGTTCCACCGAACACGGCGCGGTCGTCAACGCGGTGTACACACCACCGCTTTTCCGCAGCAAAGGATACGCCAGCTCTGCTGTTGCCGCACTGTCCCGGATGCTGCTGGAGCGGGGCAATCGCTTCTGCTGCCTTTTTGCGGACGCGGAAAACCCGATCTCCTGCGGCATTTACAGGAAGATCGGGTTTATAGATCAGTGCACCTACGACGAGCTGCGATTCATGCAAGGGGAACCGGACAGCTG
>CAZBKR010000222.1:0-3098 GCA_964492455.1 uncultured Oscillospiraceae bacterium | reverse complement strand
TGTTTGACGCTATCTTACGTTAATTCGGTGAGCGTGAAAAACATCATCGTGCAGACTGCAGACGCGATCATCGCCGAAGCAGGCGTCCAGCTCGATTACAGCGTGGGCACCATGATCGAAATTCCGCGTGCCGCGCTGACTGCGGATCAGATCGCCAAAGAGGCGGACTTCTTCAGTTTCGGCACCAACGACCTCACCCAGATGACCTACGGGCTGTCCCGCGATGATGCCGGCCGCATCCTCGAGCGCTACTACGACGTGCGCATCTTCGAGGCGGATCCGACCGCGCGTCTGGACCTCGAAGGGGTTGGCAAGCTGATGAAGATTGCAACCGAAGGCGGACGCGAGACCCGTCCGGACATCAAGCTGGGAATCTGCGGAGAACACGGAGGCGATCCCTCTTCTGTACGCTTCTGCCATTCGCTGGGATTCTCCTACGTGTCCTGCTCTCCTTTCCGGGTCCCGATCGCCCGGTTGGCGGCCGCTCAGGCTGCAATCGAAGCGAAATAAGGCACCTGCGATTGTGTAACTTTGATGTGCTATAATGAACCTACCGTGAAACTGAAGACGGCGGGCGCACAGCGATTCCAGCCGAAATCCGGAACAGGAGGATTTATCATATGGCGTTTTTCGACAAAGTGAAACAAGGTCTCGACGCTGCGAGCAAGAAGACCAGCGAAGTCATCGAGACGACCAAAATCAACTCCAGCATCCGCGGCGAAAAGGAAGCGATCGAAGAGGTGTTCCGTCAGATCGGCAAGACGACATTCGAACAGTATGTCGCCACCGGTTCCGGCAATGAAGAATATCTCGGATTTTTCCAGACCATCCTGGGCCATCAGGCTAAGGTTGCGGAGCTCGAGCAAAAGCTCGACGAACTCAAAAATGTCAAAGATTGCCCCAACTGCCACGCGGAGCAACCTCGTGAAGTGTTGTTCTGCAGCAAGTGCGGTTATCGTTTCGAAGCACCGCAGACACCTCCTCCTTCCGGGGAGTAGGCAGTAGGCGATCTCGCATCCAAACCTCTCAACAGCCGCTTCCCCGGACGGGGGAGCGGCTGTTTTGTGCTATAATTTAGAAAATATCGCGCCGGTCTCACCGGTGGAGGTCTTATGAGAATTTTTGCCGTCGGACCCGTCCCCATGGACCCGGAGACCCTTCAGACCGCCTCACTCCAACTCCCGTATTTTCGTACAGAGGAATTCTCCGAAGTCGTACTGGAAAGCGCAGGATATCTCAAAAACCTGCTCGGAACCGCCGACGATTCGCGCGTGATCATGCTGGCCTCGTCGGGAACCGGCGCGATGGAGGCCGCGGTAGTAAACCTTTTGAACGCAGACGATTATGTATTGGTCGTTGCGGGCGGCACTTTCGGCAAGCGGTTCCGGCTGCTGTGTGAAGTACACGGGATCCCGCACGTATCGATTGACCTGGAATACGGAGAAGCCCTGACCCGGGAAAAGCTGGAAGCCCACCGCGACAAGCCGTTTACCGCGATGCTGGTCAATATCCATGAGACCTTGACCGGACAGCTCTACGACATGGACATGCTGTCTGCCTTCTGCCGCGAGAAAGGGATGCTGTTTGTCGTAGACGCCATCAGTACCTTTCTGGTCGATGATTACGCGATGGATGCGTCCGGTGTGGACTGCACAATCATCAGTTCTCAGAAAGGTCTGGCGCTGCACCCCGGGCTTTCCATCGTCGTCGTACGCCGTGAGGCATATGAGGCGCGGGTTCCGCGTCCGCACACCCCCAGCCTGTATTTCCGGTTTCCGGACTATTATCCGGAGGTGCTCCGCGGCCAGACCCCCTATACTCCTTCGATCGGGATTATCATGCAGTTGCAGGAAAAACTTCGCCGGGTCGCGGCCATTGGTGCCCAACCGTATATCGAACATTGCGCGCGTACGGCGGCGCGGGTACGCGAGGGTGTGCTCTCGCTGGGGTACCGCATCCCGGAGAACTACCGGCTGTCCAACGGAGTTACTCCGGTCATTGATCCGGACGGTCATGCCTACCGGACGGTCAAGCGTCTCAAGGACGAGTTCGACATTTTTGTCATACCCAGCGCGGGGACTCTGACCGACACTGTGTTCCGGATCGGTCATATGGGCGGGAACCTGTCTGACGAGGATGTCGATGCCCTGATCGACGCATTGAGGAGGATCAAACAGTCATGAGAGCGATTTTGATGGCCGCGGGACGCGGCAGCCGCATCAGCCGGAACATTGAAAACAGCAACAAGTGTACCCTCGACATCGGCGGCACCTCGCTCATCCGACACACGGTAACCATGCTCCTGGCGCGGGGAATCGGGGTCTCCATTGTACTGGGATACCGCGGGGACACCGTCCGCAAAGCGCTGGACGGACTGGATGTGACGTATTACGAAAATCCGTTTTTCCATGTGACCAACAGTATCGCTTCGTTATGGTTTGCCCGCTCCGAGTTCGACCGGACGGGAGATTTCATCATGGCCAATGCGGACGTCTACTGGAACGATGATATTCTGGACGTCGTGTTGGGGGACACCCGCTCCAACATTCTGGTCGCGGACTCTTCCGACCGGGCGCGTGAGCACGGGGACTATTTTTTCAAATACGAGAACGGTCTGTTGCGCAAGTTCGGAAAAGACCTGCGCGGAGACGACATCACGGGCGAATATATCGGGATCTGCAAGATCACCGAAGCATTCGTGCCTACCTTCCGTGCCCGGCTGTGTCAGCTGATCGACGAACAGCATGCGGATATGTGGTGGGAGGACACCCTCTACTCCCAGGTGAGTGAAACCGACCTGTACGTCGTGGACATCAAGGGCAAATTCTGGTCGGAAATCGACTACATAGAAGACTTCTACCGGGTTGTCGATCAGCACCGGATCTACCTGTCTCAGCGCCGCCTCCCCTGTGATCCGGCCTGACAAAACGCCGGATGCTTTATAAATCGTCAATCCGACCCCTGTAAGGCGCCTTCCTGACATTGACGGGAGGGCGCTTTTTAAGGTATAATTTTCTTTGCCTCTCCTCGTCGGAGAGGCAGACCATCCGGCTTCCCGACTGCGGTTGGGAAAACCCGAAAATCTCTGAAAATGGCTG
>CAZBKR010000221.1:0-3115 GCA_964492455.1 uncultured Oscillospiraceae bacterium | reverse complement strand
GGCTGATGGACATCGCCGCGGACAATCTGGCTGCCTATATCGCCGGAAAGCCGGTCAACGTCGTCAACGCATGACAAGGATAGCCGACGCCACGATCCGTCTGCTCCACGGAACGGACGGGCGCAAGATGGCCCGTACCCTGCTGGAGGCACAAGACGCCGCCCGGTTGGTACCGTCCGGCGCACCGGTCGCGCTCAAACCCAATCTGGTGGTCGCCCGTCCGGCGTCGGGCGGGGCCACCACCCATCCGGAGATTGTGGCAGGCGCGATCGAATACCTGCTGGACACCGGTGTGGCTGCACACGATATCACAATCATGGAAGGCGCCTGGGTCGGGGACAGCACCCGGCGGGCGTTCGAAACTTGTGGCTATTCCGCGCTCGCGCGCCGGTACGGGGTCGATTTGGTCGACCTCAAAGGGGACGAAACCAGAACAGTCGATACCCCGGCGGGCAAGATCCAGGTGTGTGTACATGCGCTCGAAGCCGGATTCCTCCTCAATCTCCCGGTTCTCAAAGGGCATTGTCAGACGGTCATGACCTGTGCGCTCAAAAACCTCAAAGGGTGTCTTCCGGACGTCGAGAAACGCCGGTTTCATACGATGGGGCTCCACCGTCCGATTGCGGCGCTCGCCTCAGTGCTCCGGCCCGCGCTCACGCTGGTCGACAGCCTTTGCGGCGATCCGGGTTTTGAAGAAGGCGGCAGCCCGGAAGTCACCAACCGGATGTATATCGGGGAAGACCCGGTCGCACTCGATGTGTTTGGGTGCAGCCTGCTGGGCATCGGTCCCGAGGAAGTACCCTACATCGGAATGGCTGCTGCGCTGTGCGTTGGCTCCGCCACCCTGGACGAAAGTGACGTGCTGGAGATCGGTTCCGACGGGAAACCGTTCGAGGCAGCCGCGATCCGGGAAGGAAAACCCGTCGCACGGCGTCGGCACGCGGATTGGCGGACTCTATATTCCGGCATGCAAATCGAGGAAAACCAAGCTTGTTCGGCCTGTACTGCTTCGCTCGCACATGCGATTGAGAAACTGGCCCGCGAAGGCGCGGATCTATCCGCGCTTCCGACCGTCCGGATCGGTCAGGGATTTGCGGGTCGTACGCCTGAGGGCGGGATCGGTATCGGCCGATGTGCAGGCGGCACCGGCTGTCCACCAAGCGCGGAGTCAGTCGAAGCGCTGTTGAGAAAGGGGTTGGCATAACCAATGTCACAGTACTCGCAAAAAGGCGCCAAACGGGCTGCACGTTGGCTCGCAGCGTTTCTGTCCATTCTGCTTGCCCTGTCGCTCGTGATCGGAATCGTGATGATCTTCTTCTACAGATGATCGCGGTTTATGTATCTGGTAACGGGAGGATTCCTGCCGGTACGGAAACCGTTATGTGACATCTCATAAAGAAACCCTGGAGTCGAACAACCGCTCCAGGGTTTTCTGCTGCTTATTAGGAGATTTTGCGGCTAGAAACCACGCCAAGGGCGTGGAGCGGGCGGGCAAAAACAACGCACGATCAAAAACCACGCCCACCGCCACCGTGGCTGAAGCCGCCGCCGCTGGTATGGGTGGAACTTCCGCCCCCGCCTCCGGTGTTTTTGGGGATCACCCGCGCGGTTACGACCTTGCGGAGGAACGTGTCACTGGAGGCGTTCATGCGTACCCCGGTCATATAATCCCGGTTGCCGGTGGTCATGACCCCGCCTGCGCGTGCGATCAGGATGACCACTGTGATCACACCTGCGAGAAGTGCGACCCCGCCCTGGAGGATCCAGCTGGTCCACCAGGGAGACGTTGCGCCGCCGGGCGGGTAGTACCCGCCGTTCCCGCTGTCAGGCGGGAGCCCCATGTAGTACTCGACGTCCGCGAGGAAAGCCTGGAAGCTCTGATAGTAGTCGCCGGACGGCAGGTATTCAAACACGCTGTCGAGCACCCGCTCAATCCGGGCATCCGTGAAGTAGGTGATAGCGGCCCCTGAGGTCGAGATCCAGGCCTCGCGATTGTCCATGTCGATCAACATCAGGATGCCGGTTCCGTGGGGGGCATCATACCCGAATGCGTTCTCATCGTAGAAGTCGTCCGCGACCTCCATCGCGGAACGTCCGCCCGCGTCATCCACGGTCAGCAGGATCACGTCGACGCCTTCGGACTGTGCGACCCGGAGACACTCCGCCTGCAGGGAGGCTTCCTGAGAATCGGTCAGTAAATCGGCGAGGTCGTAGACTTTCTGCCCCGGAACAAATCCGGAAGAAAAGGCAAACACTGCGGCCAGCAATACGGAAAGTAGAAGCAGGCGGGTGAGAGAGGTGGTGCGCTTTCTCATGTCAAAAGCACCTCCAGTCCTTTGAGGAGGCCAAAGACCGCAGCGGACACACCGAAGAGCCAAAGCAGTACCTTGGGGATACTGATCGGTGGTTTTCCGACCACCTTGCCGGTTTGTCCGTTCATCGCGAACAGGTATTCCTTGTCCTTGTGCTTGTAGTACAGCATCCAGACCGGCAACAGTACGTAATCGCTCTGGACCTGGTCATAGTTGATTGCGCGCTGGTTCATCCGGAGGCTCGCATACCCGGCCATCGTCGACCGGGCGTACTCTTCAAAATACCGGTCGATCCGGTTGCGAACACGGGGCATCAGCTGCATTCCGTCGACGTCGTATTTCTCCGCGAAAAACCCAGAGAGATACGGCATCATGAAGGGCTTGAGCTCGTTCCCGTCAAAGGGTTCGAGCTTGTCCATCTGCTGGTCGTCCATCTTGGTGGAGGCGTCGGCCGGGACCCGGCGGTAGAGCGCGTCCATATTGCGGTGTACCGCGTAGAAGCTGGTCTCGGTGTATTCGGTATCGCCCACCCGGTACATATGGACTTTGGTTCCTTCGGCCTGGAAATCACCGGAGAGGTCGCAGTCATAGAGGAAAAAGGGAACGTAGATCCCGCTGATCTTGCGTACCTTGGCAGCGTTGACAAACGCTTTCGGAGTCACCAGTCCGCGGCGGCACCATTTAAAGAAGGCCTCCTCCGCCTGTTTCTGAGAAATCTTGAAGGGGAGCACCTGGGTGGGAGCATAGGTACCGCTCAAACGCTCCGGAATAATCGTGGGCTGCCCGCAGTAAGAACAAAAGGT
>CAZBKR010000220.1:0-3117 GCA_964492455.1 uncultured Oscillospiraceae bacterium | reverse complement strand
CTGGACGACGCGTTCAGCACGGGCAGCAGCATCATGCCGCAGAAAAAGAACCCGGATGTGGCGGAACTCACGCGGGGCAAGTCCGGCCGTTCGATCGGCGGACTGGTCACACTGCTGACGATGCTCAAAGGGCTTCCTCTGGCCTACAACAAAGATCTGCAGGAAGACAAGGAAGCGGTTTTCGACCTGCTCGACACTGTATCCATGTGTCTTCCCGCTTTCACCGGCATGGTGCGCACCCTGCGTGTCCGCCGGGACAGGATGCGCGCCGCTGCGATGTCCGGATTCACCAACGCCACCGATCTGGCCGACTATCTGGTTGGACGCGGCCTTCCCTTCCGGGACGCCCACGAAGTGTGCGGCCGCCTGGTCCGCCACTGTGAACAAACCGGACAGGCGCTCGAAGAATTGCCGCTGGAAACGCTGCAGGAGGCCTGCGGATTGTTTGAGTCCGGGGTGTACGACGTCATTCAGGTGGATGCCTGTGTGCGCAGGCGTTCCCTGCCGGGCGGTCCTGCCCCCGAAGCCGTCCGGGAGTCGATTCGCCTGGCGCGTGAAGCGCTGGGAATCTGATCTGTGATTCGGGAGGACAGGAAAACCGCGCCGGGCTTCCGTCGCGGTTTTTTATATGCGCTGCGCGTGATTACAGTGCGCAACCCTGGTTCAGGAGTTGTCCTGTTCCAGCAGTCGTGCCTTCTCCTGCCACTTGCGCCCGTCTTCTTCCAGCCCCATCATCCGGTAGACCGTGGCTTTCCCCATGCAGGCCTCCGAACTGTTCGGAAACCGTTTGAGTGCTTCGTCGTACCAGAACAACGCTTCGTCCAGTTCACTCATCTGGGACAGTACGTTTGCTTTTCCGATCAATGCGCTGACATGCTCCGGCATGGTCCGCAAAATCTCTTCGTACAGCTCGAAGGACTCGTCGAGAAGCCCCTGAAAATAAAGAATAGTGGCTTTGTTGAAAAGCGCTTCGGTAAACTCCGGAAAGCTGTCGAGCGCTTGCTCGATATAATCGAAAGCTTCTCCGTCACGTCCCTGGAGATGCAGCAGGTACCCCATTTCGTTGAGCGCGAACGGATGGTCGGGCTCGATCGCGAGTGCCCGCTCCAGATGATCGAAGGCTCGTCCGTCGTTTTCGCGGCGTGTCTCGACCACGGCCATCAGAACATGGGCTTCCGTAAAGGAGGGATCCAGTGCGATGCATTCCCCGCACACCCGCAGGCAGTCCTCCAGAAATCCCGCGGCAAACATCGCGTCAGCGAGTTCGTAGGCGATGTCAGGGTCCTGGGGGAGCAGCCGCCTGAGCCGGTTGAAGCACGCCATCGCCTCTCTGTCTTCACCGAGTAAAGACAGGCATTTTCCCCGGCCGTGCATGGCATCCAGCCGCTGGGCATCCAGCGCGAGAGCCCGGTCGAAATCCTGCAGCGCTTTCTCATACTCACCCAGCTGCAGCTGTACAAAACCCCGGGCTATAAATCCGTGCGGCTGGTCTGGCGCGATACGGCAGGCCTGCTCCGCATCCTGGAGCGCATGGGTGTATTCCTCCAGCAGAAAGAACAAATTGGATCGCACACTGTAGGCCGGATAGGCATCCGGCCGGATTTCGATCGCCCGTGTGCACAGATCCCTGCAGGCTTCAAACTGGCCGGCACGCCTCGTAGCGCGTGCCTGCGCCACCAGAAGATCGTAGTCGTCCGGCAGAATCTCCAAATAGGATTGACAAAGCCGCAGCAACGCGTCCGGTTCTGTATCGTCCTCCCCAGCGGCAGCTTTTGTTTCCAGGCGCTGCAGGTTCTGGAGCATCAGAGACGCCGCGTCCCGGGGCAGATCGTCCCGGCAGAGCAGTGCCCACGCCCGGGCGGTCCGGTCCGCGTCCCCGTCGTCTCCCCGCCGGACGGCATACCGGTGACGCATCCGGATCCAGAGCCTGTCGAGCGCGTCCTTGGCGGCGGTCCGCTGCCGCAGGTTTCGCCAGGTCTTTTCACACGCAAGCATGACCGGCTCGGTCACCGAAGCACGGCGCACCTCCACTCCGAATAGAAAATAGTCGATCCACCGGGCTGCCAGCAGCCGGTCCGCGTGACGGACAGGCTGGAATACCCTCTCCAGAAGTCCATTGCGGCCCGGTAAGGGGCGAAGATCTGTTTTCACCGCATTGATTTCATCCCTGGCTGTGTCCGCGGTATCGTCGTCCGCACCCGCAGCTCCGCAGGTGTCGAGCCAGCAAAGCCAGATCCGGCACAATGACTGCAATTTCAAGTCCGGATACAGAGATACGGATTTTTCAAGCAGGGCGGACGCTCCGGTTCGATCCGCCTTCCCGGACCGTGAAAACGCCTCCAGCACCGTAAAAAGCGCGCGATGCCGGCGCTGTCTCCGACCGGCGGCAGGGATCGTCAGGGTTCCGGATTCTACGACCGCAGGCAGATCGGTCTCCAAAATCCGATGTAAAAACGACACGTGGCGACCCATGTCAGTTCCTCATACTGTGGATCGGAGCGGGCATGCGTCCGCCGCGCGCGATAAACCTGCCGGAGGACAATCCGCTGATCCGCATGACGGGAGCGCTGCCCAGTAAACCCCCGTACTCCACGCGGTCACCCGCCTGCGCGCCGGGCACCGGAATGATCCGGACCGCGGTGGTCTTGTTGTTGAACACCCCGATCGCCATTTCATCCGCGATCAGGGAGGAGATCACGGCGGCGTCGGTGTCGCCCGGAATCGCGACCATATCGATCCCGACCGAGCAGACCGACGTCATGGCCTCCAGTTTTTCCAGTGTGAGAACCCCGGCTTCGACCGCCGCGATCATGCCCTCGTCTTCGCTGACCGGGATAAAGGCGCCGGACAGTCCTCCCACGGACGAACTGGCCATGGTACCGCCCTTTTTTACAGCGTCGTTGAGCATAGCCAGCGCCGCTGTGGTACCGGGGATGCCACAGGTCTCCAGTCCCATCCCTTCCAGAATGCGGGCGACGGAATCCCCGACCACCGGTGTCGGTGCCAGAGAGAGATCAATGATCCCGAACGGAACCCCCAACCTGCGGGACGCTTCCATCGCGACCAGCTGGCCGACCCGTGTGATCTTGAAGGCCGCTTTTTTGATGATTTCGGCCA
>CAZBKR010000219.1:0-3129 GCA_964492455.1 uncultured Oscillospiraceae bacterium | reverse complement strand
CAGGAAACGAAACCTGCCGATACAGGCTCTATTTGCGGTGCTGCTGTTGATCTGTGGAACGTTGGGCGCCAACGTGGTGTCCGGGATGGTTGAACGAAACCGCCAGACACAAGAGTATCGGGATCAATACACAGCATATGCCGAGATGCTGGCACAGGAGAAACTGCGCGCGGAGAACCTGGAAGTGCGCATGGAGAGTTTGACGGAACGGTTGTACGCGAACTATGACACCATCTTGTCAAAGAGCGGCAACGAGGAGCTCCAGGCTTCCTGGCTCAAGGCGAGAATTCTGGCCGGGCTGACGGATGTATCCGGACCCGGCGTACAGATCACTTTGCTGGACGCCGATGAGATCTCCGGTTCTGAAAGCGCCACCATCATTCACGACCAGGATGTTCTGTATGTGGTGGACACACTTCGTGCGCTCGGTGCATATGCCATCTCGATCAATGGAGAGCGTATCGTCAGTACAAGTATGATCATCTGCAATGGACCCAGTATTAAAATCAACCGTAAATTCTGTCCGATTCCCATCGTAATCACCGTGGCAGGGGATCCCGACACGCTCGCCGCATACCTGGAAAGCGACAGTTACCTGTTGCGCAGAAAAGCGGATGGAATCCGCGTGATTGTGATCCGTCCGGAGAGCGTCGTTGTACCCGCGTACCGGGAGACACAGTACATCGAACAGCAAATCAGCCTCCTGGAGGTGACGAAATAATGAAGAACAAAAACGCTTTGCGATCTCTTACCTTGACCATCGTCTGCCTTCTGCTGGGCGTCATCATCGCATTGCAGCTCAAGAGCATCAATTCCAGCAGTAATATTGCGATGGCGGAAAATCTCCGGGTGGAGGAGCTGTCGCAGGAATTGATGGATCTGATGAAGAAGAACGGGGAACTGGCGGACAAGATCGACGAACTGCAGTCCGCACTTCGCCTGACCGACAGCCAGTCTGAGAGCGATGAGGCACAACTGCGGCGGATCACAACAGAACGCGACAATGCCGAGACATTTGCAGGGTTGACTGATGTCATGGGTCCGGGGGGAACCATCACGCTGACTCCCGCAAAGAACTTTGAAGTGGAGGACACAGAGCTGAGGACGATAGTCAATGCACTCCGGGCGTCCGGCGCACAGGCGATATCCATCAATGAGCAGCGTTTGATCGCCACTTCAGAGATTATCAACGCAGGTACGATGTATGTGATGATCAACGGACAGCGGTTTCTACGATCGGGACAGTTTGAGATCAAGGTCATCATCGATCCGGCTGATTTCGAAAATGCCAAAGTGAACCTCAGCACTGTGTTCATGTATTATCAAAACAACTATATGATCGACACCATTACGCTTTCGATGCCCAGTGTCACTATCCGGAAACTGGCTGTGGACAGTCCTGCTTACCGGATGGATTTATTGAAACCGGCGCAATGACGGGCAGATCGATCACATCCAGCCAAAGGGGAGGACCAAAAATGGCGTCACGCCTTATGCCTGTAGACCACGGATGGAATGTTGCCGAACTCTTCGGCGGACTCAACGCCAATGTCGAAGCGATTGAACGCATACTGGATGTTTCCATCGAACTGCACGGGGAAGGTCTGCAGATCGATGGAGACACTGATAAAGCCGAAAAGGCGGAAGCGGTACTGACTCGTCTGGTCGACGTGTATGAGAAAGGCAACTCGGTTACGCTGCAGCTTGCGACCTATCTGGCCGAAGCCGCCCGCGACGGGATCATGCAGAGTGTGGAGGGGTACTCTCCCGATTGTGTCTGCGTCACTGCCAAAGGCAGGCCGATCAGCAGCAAGACGGTCGGGCAGAAGGAATATATCAAAGCGATGCAGGATCACGATATTACTTTTGCGATCGGACCGGCCGGTACCGGTAAGACCTTTCTGGCGGTCGCGATGGCAGTCAGTGCCTTCCGGTCCCGACAGGTGTCCCGGATCATCCTGACGCGTCCCGCTGTGGAGGCGGGAGAGAAACTGGGATTTTTACCTGGAGATCTGCAGAACAAAGTAGATCCCTACATGCGCCCGCTGTATGACGCACTTCATGAACTGATGGGTACGGAAACCTACCTGAAAAATATGGAAAAGGGTCTCATCGAGGTTTCTCCGCTCGCTTATATGCGCGGCAGAACACTGGACGATTCGTTTATCATACTCGATGAAGCGCAGAATACAACCTCCGAACAGATGAAGATGTTCCTGACGCGGATCGGGTTCAACAGCAAGGCGGTCATAACGGGCGATATTACGCAGATCGATCTGCCGCGTGACAAACGCTCCGGATTGCGGGAAGTGCGCAAAATCCTTCGCGGTGTCGAAGGACTTGCGTTTGTTGAGCTCACGAGGAGGGATGTGGTACGCAACGGGCTGGTGCAACGGATCATTCAGGCATATGAACGAGATCCGAATGGAAGGAGCTAGCGTGTGAAACTGCCGTCCAAACTTCCGAAAGCCGTGTCTGTGCTGCTGGTATTGCTGCTGGTACTGGGAGCTTCGGCTGCCCTGTATTTGAGGGCGATGCCGGAAGCCTTCCGCTTTTCGGTTGGAGAAATCAGCGGATTCGACGTTGTAGCGCAGCGCACCATAATAAATCAGGCAGCGACGGAGGAAGCGGCGGTCAAAGCCCGCGCCGCCGTACCTGATGTCTGGGTCAAGTCGGAATCCATATCACAGGACTCGATGGCCGATCTGGATGCTTTGCTCAACGTCATCATGGAGATTCGCGCAACCGCCAATGTACTCGATCCGGTCTCCGGACTTCCTCCCGCGCCCGGATCACTGGCTGCAAAGCTGGTTGAACAGTCTGGGCGTACAATCGGTGTGGCTATGGACACGGGCGAGGCAATGCGGTTTGTGGCACTTGCGGACGAGTCGTTTCTGAGCATTAGAAACAATGTGCGCGCGATTGCCGGTCTGTTGACCACACTTATGACCGATCAGGCTGCGCTGGAAAAACAAATCGAAGACAAGACATCAGAACTGGTTTCGCGAGCGACCTATTTCAAAGAAGATCTGGATCTGGTCGGAGTATTGCTGCGTCTCGCTGTCCGGCCCAACGCGGTACTGGATCAAGCGGCAACCGAGAGCGCGCGTATCGCGGCCTACGATACTG
>CAZBKR010000218.1:0-3130 GCA_964492455.1 uncultured Oscillospiraceae bacterium | reverse complement strand
CGGGAAATCGTCGGGTATTACGAGGCGCGTCCGGAACAGATGATGAAGTACGGCATTGCCTACCTGCGCGACGCACTGGACAAAGCGTCTGGCCGACGTGACGATCCGGTATATCTGGAGGCACTGGAAGAACGCCATCAGTTGAGAGAACGGCTACTGGAAAGTCTGCGCGGGGTCGATGCCTGTCTGATGACCGGTCCGACCAACATCATGCATTACGTCGGGTTTCCGTCACTCGCGCTTCGGCTGGGGATGGACGCGGACGGCACCCCTCGCGGGTTGATCCTGTACGGTCCGGATGAAAGACGACTCTTTGGCGCGGCCCTGACGATCGAGCGGTATGTGGCACCTGTCGCGATGCCGGTACTGTAAAATTTACGCCGTCATGTTGCCAGAACGAGGTGAGTCGATGTCTATCCGATTCAGGGCCTATACAAAAGAAGCCGGAATCACGGAAGATTACCACCGGGTACGATCGTTCCTCGTCGATATCGGCTACTCGGATTTCACATATGCGCGTTGGGACTGGATGACGACCCACGGTTGGCTCGATCCGTCTGCTGTCGGTCGCATCGGGATATGGGAGGAGGCAGGCCGGATCGTCGGGCTCGCGACCTTTGACACCCGCCCAGGCAACGCATACTGCATTGCCGCTCCGGGATACGAGACTCTCAAACGGGAAATGCTGGAATACGCGGAGGACCATCTCGCGGGCGATGAAGGATTCCGGGTGGTCATTCCGGACACAGATGTACGGTTTCAGGACATCGCAGCAAAAGAGGGGTATGTCGCGACTGACCGAGGAGAGCACGACGCCATTTTCTATCTGGACAGGACGTCTGCGGAGTATCGGTTACCGGATAGATTCCGGATCACAGATATGCGGGAAACCTACGACCTCCTGGAGTATCGCCGCGTTCTGTGGAAGGGATTCAATCATGAGTTGAAAGGGGAAGGTCCTCTGGTGTATTCGCCGGAAGAGGCACTGTCGGCGGAGAAGGAAATGCGACGCCCGCATGTGGATTTGGAACTAAAAATCGCGGTGGTCGCCCCGGACGGACATTTTGTTTCTTATTGCGGCATGTGGTACGACGAAAAAGCGGGATTTGCGGTCATTGAGCCTGTGGCGACCGATCCGGATTACCGCAGGATGGAACTCGGTCGTGCCGCCGTACTGGAAGGGATTCGACGGGTCGGAACACGCGGTGCCCGGATCGCCCTGGTCGGATCCTCTCAGCAGTTTTATTACAGCATCGGATTGCGCCCTTTTGCGTCCGCGTCCGAGTGGAAAAGAGAATCATCGGAATGAAGGGTTTTCGTTGTCTTTCACCAAAACCATATGAGTTAATCGGAACGGAATGGAGAGGACGGACGGAATGGATATCCAGAAAACGATCGGATCGCTGCGCACCAAAGGATATGCGGTCTCCTGCTTTGACACGATGGAGCAGGCGGCCGCGTACATCGATCGCGCGACAGACAACAAACGTGTCGGATTCGGAGACTCCCTGACGCTGCAGCAGATGGGTCTGTACCGTATTCTTTCGACCCACAATGAAGTCTCGGATCCGCAGCAGTGTTCGGAAGCGGACGATTTTCTTGCTACTGCAAGAAAATGCCTGACATCGGATATTTTCGTGACATCGGTCAATGCGTTGTCGGAAACGGGGGAGATGGTCAATATTGATGCGACCGGAAACCGGATCGCGGGAAGCTTGTTTGGTCATGAGAAAGTCTTCTTTGTCGCCGGTGTCAACAAAGTGGTCCCGACGCTCGATGATGCCATCTGGCGGGCGCGCAACATTGCGGCTCCGCGCAATGCCAAACGACTGCAGCGTAAAACCCCTTGTGCGATCCGGGGAGACCGGTGTTATGACTGCTCCAGTCCGGACCGGATCTGCAACGGAATGGCGGTGTATTTTCGCAAAATGGACGATGTCGAAATGGAAGTTGTACTCATCGGCACGGAACTGGGATATTAACGTTGGGTTTTCATGACAGCCGCCGATCGATCGCTGCAGGAGGACATGTACCATGCTGGAATTGCCCGATGCCTACTGTATTGCCGGACAACTGGAACAGACCATCCGGGGGAAGCGGATTGCCGATGTCGTAGCGGCGCACTCCCCTCACAAGTTTGCGTGGTATCACGATAACCCGCAATCCTACCGGGATCGCCTCTATGACCGAACGATCGACCGATCCACAAGTTTTGGCGGGTTTGTCGAAATCGAAGCCGGTGACCGGAAACTGGTTTTTGGCGACGGCGTCGCTCTTCGCTTTCATCCGAATCCGTTGACCAGACCCGCGAAACATCAGCTGCTGGTGGTATTTTCTGACGACACCGCGCTCAGCGCTTCGGTTCAGATGTACGGGGGATTGTGGTGCTTCGACAGCGGACCGGTCGAGAATGCCTACTATCAGGGGGCACAACAAAAACCGTCGCCGCTGTCGGACGCGTTTGACCGGCCGTACTTTTCCGCACTGGTATCGGCGCCGGGAACAGAGAAACTGAGCGCCAAGGCTTTGCTCGCGACGGAGCAGCGGATCCCGGGGCTGGGAAACGGCGTACTGCAGGACATCCTGTACCATGCCGGCATTCACCCCAGAAAAAAGGTGGCGGACTTTGCGCCGGGGGAGATCGACAGGCTCTATGACGCGATCAAAACCGTGCTGGCGGACATGGTTTCACAGGGTGGACGGGATACGGAAAAAGACTTGTTTGGAAACCCGGGCGGGTATCGGACCCGGTTGAGCAAAATGACGGTTGGATCGGCTTGCCCGGTGTGCGGAGCCACGATCCGCAAGGAAGCGTATATGGGCGGCAGTATCTATTATTGCGGCGGGTGTCAGCCTCACTCCTCCGGGAAAGCGACATGATCCCCGATCCGGCGTTTCAGCGGCTCCGCCTGTTTCCCCATGATCCCGAGATGTTTCCCCGGAGGGACAGCACGATTAATACTACACCCAACGCACCTGCCCCCAGTGTGGCCAGTATGGAAGGCGGCTGATTTTTTGGCATGTTGACCTGGGGCAGCTGGGGCAGATAAAGCACCCGGATTGTCGAATCGACGCGCGGTAGGTCGCTGATGTTGTAGACCTTGTTCATCTGGTAGGAGGACTGGATTTT
>CAZBKR010000217.1:0-3140 GCA_964492455.1 uncultured Oscillospiraceae bacterium | reverse complement strand
AGGATGCTTTCGAGGATGGCGTCCAGTCCGTTCATACTTCGATTCCGAGCAGGATCATCAGCATCGAGGCCAGCAGCGCGAGGATCGCGTAGGTCTCGACCATGGCGGCCATAACGATCGCCTTGGACTGTTCACCCGGCTGACGGGCCAGCATCATCATGCCGTTGGCGGCGACACGGCCCTGGAAGATCGCGGAGAAATAACCGACGATCATGATCGGGAGACAGGCACCAAAGAACTGCATGCCCTGGAGCGAGGTCAGATTGCCGGACGTCCCCGCGAGGAATCCGCCCTGCATCATGACGATAAACCAGACCAGCAGACCGTAGATGCCCTGGGTGCCGGGCAGCGCCTGCAAAATCAGCAGTTTGCCGAACAGTTCAGGTTTTTCCGTCAGGATGCCCGACGCGGTCTCGCCCGCGAGGCCGACGCCTTTGGCAGAGCCCCAGCCCGCGAACCCGGCCGCGAGCGCAGCGCCTAGAAACGCGAGTACCTGACCGCTGAAAAAGAGTTCTGACAGTGTTTTGAGAAATTCCATGGAAACATCCTCCTGCTCTATTGTGACGGTTGTGTTATAGCGCTTTGTCCGTGTCTTTGATCTCGGTATAGCGGGACTGGTTCCGCAGCGGGGACCAAGGCCGCCCGCCGCCTTCGAAGAATTTGCTGAAAAATTCGACATATTGAAGCCGGCTGGTGTGCACGTAGGCACCGAGCAGCGACAGCGCGATATTGAGTGTGTGGCCGACCAGCGCCACGACGATGAACAGCGGAAGCCCTACGATCCCGAACCCCGCGATCGAACCGATTTTGTTGAAGACCATCGCGATGACCCCGCCCGCAAGACCCAAAGCGAGGATACGGGAGTAGGACAGGATGTCGCTGAGGTAGCCGGTGATTCCATACAGGTTATAGAGCCCTTTGAAGATCCGTTTGCCGACGCTCCGGCTGGCACGCGCGGAGAACAGTATGACCATGCCCATGCCGGCGATAGCCATCACGGTCCCGATTTTGCCGATCACACCTCCGACCGCGAGCAGCCCCAGTCCGATCAGGGTCATGTACCAGGCCCCGACGTCAAACAGCGCGTCAAGCGGCTTTTTGTCCCGGATGAGCATGTACGCTTTGGCCCCCATGCCGGTGAACACATGGACCACGCCCAGACCGAGCGAGACCGCCATCATCAGGACGGGGTTCTCGAGAGGGCTGAACCAGAGGGTCGGAAAATCCACCCGGTCCCGGGAGACCACCGATAGGATGTCGCCGAAAAAGCTCCCGAAGAGAAACCCCGCGACCATCGCCGCGATGCCGCCCTGGAACATCAGGAGGCACATGCTCCGCAGGTTGCCGCGGACCTTGAACTTCCAGACCAGCAGTCCGCAGGCCAGCGCGAGCAGGAATCCGTAGCCGGCATCGTTGACCATCAGCCCGAACAGCACACAGAAAAAGGGAGCCATCAGGGGATTGGGGTCGATCTCACCCGGGGCGGGGGTGGAAAACATCGTCGTGATCGCTTCATAGGGGCGCACGAGCGGGATGTTTTCCATCAGCACCGGGACGTTTTCGTCAGGCGCGGGCTTGCGGGTCTCGACCGCCACCGTGAACCGGGCTTCCAGTCCGCGGACGGTTTCCGGAGAAAGACTGGCCGGGATCCAGCCTGCGAGCACAAAGGCACTGCGGGTATGCCGCAGCCGGGTCGCGGATTCCAGCCGCGCGATCTCCGCGAGACAGTCGTCATACAGAATCTCAAAGGAAGGGCGCATGCCAGCGAGTTCGATCGAACGCGCTTCCCGGCGCGCAACCGATGCCTCCAGGGAACGGCGTTCCGCGTCGATACGGGCGAGCACCTCGTCCGGGGTCCCGGTTTCACCCTGCACCGGAATCGATACAAAACCGGTGGTTTTGAGCAGGGTGCGGATTTCGTCCTCGTCTTCGCGCAGCGCGACGACCGCGATACGCACAATACCGGTGTCCGCAGCCAGGGTTTCGATATGAATCTTGAGCCCGTTCGCGGCAATCGCCGAAGCAAAATCCTCCTGTTGCTGCCCGGACGGAATGGTTCCGAGCCAGATCCGGGTGCGGTCTGTGCCTTCCTCCTCCAGACGGAGCGGAATGCCGGCCCAGGGGGTCAGCAGCGCGGCTGTCGCGTCCAGCCGGGCGATCTGACCGCGGTCCGCGGCGATGGCGGAACGTTCCTGCTGCAATTCGTCCGCGGCGGACCAGATTTCACTGCGGTGCCCTGTGACGTGTTCGACTTCCTCACGGGATACGCGCCGGAGACTGGACAGCCCTTTCTTTTTTGTTTCGGGGGCAATGCGGGAACACAGTGAAATCAGCGTCTCCAGACGCTGCGCGGCTTCCCGCGCGCGTTCGAGCGCTTCGGCGTCCGGATTCCCGGACGGGTCAGGCAGCGCGGGCATCAGTTCTTCCGCCAGACCGGCGGACCGTCCCGTGTCCCCGAGTTCCGATACGTCCTCGATGTCGATGACGCCGGCCCGGGCAAGGGCCCTCAGCATCGGATCACGGTCGCGGCGCAAGCCGACCACCGTGATGCGTTCCATTTCAACGATCGCCATGGAGTGTGACAATCCTTTCGGCTATGGCGCGCACCGCCGCACGGTCCGCGTCCGCTTCCCGCACAGACCGGCGTTCCGCCTCTGTCCGCGCGGCCGCTTCCGCTCGTTCCCGCAGCGCGGTCGCTTCCGTTTCCGCGGCGGCCATCCGGGCACGCCGGGCTTCCGCTCCCTGTGTACGGACCTCTGCAATCCGCGCGGACGCCTGCTCTCTGGCCTCGGCCAAAAGAGCTTCCGCTTGCCTGCGGGCTTCGGCCAGAATGTTCTCCGCCTCTTTTTCCGCATTCCGGATCCGGTCCAGAAAGAGGCCGTCTCCTGCTGTGCTTGCCTGTTCGGTCGGGGTCATGTCTCACCTCGTACATATTTCATGCGGCTGTCCCCGCGATGGGGACGCGTACCATTATATCCAAGAACGGACAGTTTCCAAGGATATCATTAATTTCGACTTTTTCAATAACATCCTACCTTGATTTTACCCGTTTTGTAAGACAGTTCCGCAAAGAATGCGGATACGTTCATGAGCAAAAACGTGTGAAACCCAAAAAAAACAAACTATCATGTCACATTTTC
>CAZBKR010000216.1:0-3181 GCA_964492455.1 uncultured Oscillospiraceae bacterium | reverse complement strand
TTTGCTGCCCCCTCCGCACACAACCGGCAGCCCCGCCACTATTATGTGGTCCGGGACCGTGAAAAGCGGGAGACCATCGCGCGCATCGGTCGCTATACGAAAATGGCATCTGAGGCCGATCTGTGTATCGTCATCGCAGGCGACACCGCCATGCAGAAATCTATTCCGCTGCTCACCATGGACTGTTCCGCATCGATCGAGAACATGCTGCTCGCTGCCCACGGATTGGGGTTGGGTGCGGTGTGGTGCGGAGTGTTTCCAGGGGCTTCCCTGGATGTGGACACTCTCACTTCTCTGGTAAAAATGCCGGCGCAGCAAGTCCCGCTCGGGATCGTGGTGGTGGGCCGTCCGGGGGAAATCCGCGAATCGGTCGACCGGTACAATCCCGCGTTTGTCCATATGGAAGAAGGCTAGCGCCCGGCCGATGGGGCGGTTCCTGTTGGGTGTACTGGTGCGGGACAAGGTATGTACCGCCGCATTTCTGTTCGCGGTGGCTTCCTTTTTTGTGGCACCCCTGGCGGATGTACATACTTATGCAGCTTCCATCGATGTTCGCGTACTGGTCTGCCTCTTTCTGCTGATGGCATCGGTGGAAGGGATGAGAAGCGAGGGAGTCCTGGCGGCAGCCGCGATCCGTGTTTCCTCCCGGGCGCACAGTCTGCGCATGCTCGCACTCGTCTTGGTGGGACTGGTGTTTTTCACATCCATGCTGGTGACCAACGACGTCGCACTTTTGACTTTTGTTCCTTTTTCTCTGATGACGCTGCGTCTTGCGGATCAGACTGCTCTGGCAGGTCCCGTGATTGTGCTCGAAACCCTGGCCGCCAATCTGGGAAGCGCGCTCACACCGGTCGGCAATCCACAAAATCTCTATCTGTATACTCGATTCGATCTTTCCCCGGCTGCTTTTTTTGATGCAGTGCTGCCTTTGGCACTGCCATCCGCGGCACTCCTTTTCGCAGGGGTGATGCTGCTGGGATCCCATCCCGTACGGCCGGCAGTTCGCATGTCAGAAACCACTCCCGCGCGTCCCAGACTCGCGGTTTTCGCAGCCGTCTTTCTGATCGCGTTACTGACAGTATTCGACCTGCTTCCCGCCTGGGGCGCACTGGCAGCCGGAATGGCTCCGCTACTGCTGTTTGCCCGTACTGAGGTTCGCAGGGTCGACTATACTTTGCTTCTGACTTTTGTGTTCTTTTTTCTTTTTATCGGGAATCTGGTCCGTATCGAAGAGGTTCACAATTTCATGCGCCCCCTCCTGGCAGGCCCGCGAGAGGTTTTGCTGTCCGGTGCCGGGCTCAGCCAGGTCCTTTCCAATGTTCCGGCTGCGATTTTGCTGTCCGGGTTCACAGGTGATGCCCGATCCCTGCTGCGGGGCGTCAACATCGGCGGATGTGGAACGATCGTCGCTTCATTGGCGTCCCTGATATCCTACAAGCTGTTCATCCGGGAGCATCCGGCATCCGGCATGCGCTACCTCGCACTGCACACGCTGGTCAATTTGCCTTTCCTGCTGCTGCTGACCGGAGTTGCTTTGCTGCTGGCAAGATAACCCGCTCGTAGAAAATAGAAAGTACGCGGACGATGGCGACCGTGACGCCTACTCTCCCTCTCCGTCTCAAGGGTGGTCCATGGTAAAATGAGGTGTGTGGCGGGTCGAACAAACCCGCCGCTTTACCCTTCACATCAACCCGCCCTTACAGGAGGTGACCTTATGCCCAGCGAAGCCACGGATATGCTGGTCCGGCTCTATGACCTGCCGGATAACGACTCCCGCACCGCCGGACTGGCTGCCGCCGGAGTATCGGTCCGCCGTGCGATGCATATCGACCGCGACAGGATTGTGGAGTATGTCTCGCAACATTTTTCCCCCGGCTGGCGCAGTGAATGCCAGGCCGCGTTTTCCCGTCAGCCTGCTTCCATGTTCATCGCCGTCAAGGACCGCGAGATCATCGGATTTGCCTGTTATGACTGTACGGCCAAGGGGATGTTCGGCCCGACCGGTGTGACGGAAACACTCCGCGGCGCCGGCATCGGTACCGAACTGTTACGCCGGTGCCTCTTTTCCATGCGGGAAGAAGGATATGCCTACGCGGTGATCGGCTGGGCATCCGACGCCGCAGCCTTTTACACGAAAACCGTTGGTGCCGAACCGATTCCGCACTCCCATCCGGGTATATACCGGAGAATGATCGGTATGATTTGACCCATTCAGAACACATGGAAGGAGGCGAGATGATATGACCGGTACCATCATCGCAAAATTGATCGCGTTTGACCGGGGAGACAGACACCGCGTCAATCACGCACTCAAAGTCACGGGATATGCGATGGCAATCGCGTCCGGTGAACGTCTGTCCGGAGGGGACAAACGCATCCTGGAAGCCGCCGCCATCCTGCACGATATCGGGATTCTCCCCGCATTGGAGAAATACGGACACGCGGACGGTAAAGCCCAGGAAGAACTCGGACCTCCGGAGGTACGCAAAGTACTGGCCTCGCTGGACTGGTCCGACGGCGACATCCGGCGTGTGGAGTATCTGGTTGGCCATCACCATTCCTACGGGACGGACGGCGGATCGCTGCTCCAGATTCTGTTTGAGGCCGATTTTATCGTCAACCTCGACGAAGGACAGTTTTCAGGCCAGTCACCCGCCGCCATTCGCGATCGCTATTTTCGTACGCCGGCCGGAATCGCGGTTTTCAACGCATTGTTTTAGCGAGGAGCTGGCTGTCCCGCAAGGAGGGATGTAATGTTATGAAAAGAGAGAGGTGGAACATATGCCAGTGAAACCGATACGTAAAACCAAAATCATATGCACCCTCGGCCCTGCGACCGACGACGACGCGATACTCGAGGCCATGATACGGGCCGGTATGAATGTGGCGCGGCTCAATTTTTCCCATGGATCCCATGAAGAGCATGCCGGACGGGTAGAGCGGGTAAAGCGCCTGCGTGAAAAACTGGGTGTTCCGGTCGCGTTGATGATGGACACCCAGGGGCCGGATATCCGGATCTGTCGCCTGGATGGTCCTTTTATCGAGCTGACGGCGGGCAACGAATTCATTTTGACATCGGAGACCTGCGATGGGAGTTGCTCCCGCGTCGGCGTGACCTATCGCGATCTTCCGCAACATGTCTCTCCCGGGGAAACTATCATGCTCGACGACGGGCTCATCC
>CAZBKR010000215.1:0-3183 GCA_964492455.1 uncultured Oscillospiraceae bacterium | reverse complement strand
TTATGCAAATAATAATAAACAGAAGAGAAAACCACCATGAGAAGCAGGGCGGTCAACAGCCGGATCTTTACATTACCCTTACCCGGGGAGAACCGAAGCGGTTCAGCGGTGGATTGTCGAGTGTCTGTCACAACTATCCAAAATTCCTCGTCTAATGAGATCAGGCTGCCTGGCGCGCCTGGACAGGTTGTTCATTTTAGGGTCATATTCAACCGGCGGGGTATACAAAACATTATAAATGAAGCCGGATTATTGACCACAGTGTTGAACCTGTAAAAACCTGATAAATTTTAATGTGAATCCAAAACCATTCCACCGATTTGATTCTCCACAGGAACTGGAAGATAATTATCCCATCGTCCTGACCATTTCCATTTGACCGTCCAAATATTATAAGGGGACTCGATAACACCCAGACAACATGGAAATCATTTCCTGGAATTTCCTGATCTTTTTGCTGATAACCATAGCGGTGTATTACGCGCTGAACCGCCGAGCGCAAAACATTTGGCTGGTGATTGCCTCAGCGGTGTTCGTCATCACACACGGTTGGCAGAATTTGATCCCGTTGACGGTCATCGCGGTTGTCACCTGGATTGCCGGCCTGCGCCAGGCAGAAACCGGCCGCCGCTACTGGATGATCGCCGGCATCGCGGTCAACGTGACCGCCCTCGTGGTTTCCCGCGCGGCAGCCAGTCCGCTGGTGTTCCCGGCGGGCACCGTAGACCAGCTCCTCGTCCCGGTCGGAATGTCTTTTTACACACTCCAGTCCATCTCGTACCTGATCGATCTTTCACGCGGCAAGATCGCCGCTGAAAGAGACCCGGTAAACCTCACGCTTTACCTTATATATTTCCCAAAATTCCTTGCCGGGCCTATCGAGCGCCCCGGCCGCTTTCTGCCGCAGTTGAAGGAACCCCGGGTGGTTGACAATCCGAAAGCCGCCCGCGGTTTCACCTTTATCCTGTTCGGTCTGATCCGTAAAGTGGCGGTGGCGGAAGTATTGTTCACCCTCATCCCTAAAAATTTTCTCCTCACCCCGTTTGTAGATCTTCCCCTTGCCGTGGGGCTGCCGCCTTTACATGTCTCCACGTATGTCGCCCCGGTGAGCAATATTGACCGACTGATCGCGGTGGTGTGTTATGGCCTGTACCTGTACAACGATTTTGCCGGGTACACATTGATCATGCGCGGCACCAGCCTCCTGATGGGTATTGAATTGCCGCCCAACTTTCGCGAGCCGTATTTTGCCACCACCCTGTCAGAATTTTGGAGCAAATGGCACATCAGCCTGTCCTCATGGCTGCGTGATTACATTTACTTCCCGCTCACGCGCCGGTTGAAAAAAGCGTCACCCGGCAGTTTCCCTCTGATCCCGGTTGCCATCCCGTTGGTGGTCACCATGTTGACGGCTGGCGTCTGGCACGGGCTGACAATTCCATTCCTGGTGTGGGGTCTGTTATACGGAGTCATGTTGACCATCGAACAACTGGTATTCCAGTGCTGTCCGGCGCTCAGGCCGCAGCAGCGGTCGGTTTTGTATCGCGTTCTATCCAGTCTGTTCACATTCATCATCGTGTCGCTGGCATGGATCCCCTTCGCGGCCGGGTCATGGCGTGAAATTGCCGCCTTCCCCGCGTACCTGTCACAACCGGTGTTGTGGGCCAGGCCACCGGAAATCAGCCCGTGGGCTGTCATAGTGGCCGCCGTCTCCTTTCCACTGGACGCGATCCAGGCGTACTACCGTGACTGGCTCTCAGAAGCCGGAATTCCGAATCTCCTGCGCGCGGCTGTCGTGGCGGCTTGCCTGATCCTTTTGTTCCTGGCCTTCACCTGGACCAGTCCATACACCTCCAACATATTCATCTATCAGGCATTCTGAAACAGCACATGAATAAGCTCTTCTCTTTCGAAACACTCAGAATACATTTCTCCCCCGGCAGGGCGGCTACGGCTGTCCTTTTGTTTGTTTTTCTTTTTCTTGGATTGCTGGAAATCTGCCTGCGGATCATTCCGGTTCCCCCGGCATTTTTCGTCCCCGGAATTGACCGCGAGCTGAACTACCCGGAGATCGACATCAAAATCTCCCTGCTGTCAGACCTGCGAGGTGTGAGTGTCTTTTTTGCCTGGCTTGCACGGGAATGTGCACAGCGGCTGGAGGCGTGCGAACGGCTGCTGGAGGTCTGTTTTGGCGACGAGCGGGAGCGATAAAGGGATGAGAAGAGGTGGCACCGGTCTAGTAGGGATCGTTTATAATGAGTTCCATTACAGTGTCAGGAGTGGACGAAGATGGAGAAGGTACGATTTGGTTTGATCGGTGTCGGGAACATGGGCAGCGCGCACGCACGGACCCTTGCGGCGGGTAAAGTCGAAGGTGCCGTGCTGACGGCCATTGCGGACATCGATTCCGAGCGGATCGAACGCATACGCGGTGAACTGCCGGGCGAGGTGACTTATTTTGACGACGCCCTGTCCATGATGGACTCCGGATGTGTCGACGCGGTGCTGGTCGCTGTTCCTCATTACGAGCATCCGCGTCTCGCGATGGCCGGATTTGAGCGGGGACTGCATGTGCTGGTGGAAAAACCGGCCGGGGTTTATGCCGCTCAGGTCCGGGAAATGAACGAAGCGGCTGCCACCCATCCCCATCTGGTATTTGGCATCATGTTCAACAACCGCACCAATCCGGTTTACATCCGGATGCACGATATGATTGCTGCCGGAGAACTCGGAGAGATCAAGCGCACCTCCTGGATCATCACGGACTGGTATCGCTCCCAGTCGTATTACGACTCCGGCAGCTGGCGCGCAACCTGGAAAGGGGAGGGCGGCGGCGTATTGTTGAATCAGTGTCCGCACAATCTGGACCTGTGGCAGTGGGTTGTCGGCATGATGCCCGCACGCTTGCGCGCTTTCTGTCATGAAGGAAAATGGCACAACATCGAGGTTGAAGACGATGTGACCGCCTATGTCGAGTATCCCAACGGATCGACAGGCACTTTTGTCACGACCACAGCGGACACCCCGGGCACCAACCGGTTTGAAGTGACCGGTGATCGGGGGAAATTGGTGGCGGAAAACGGAACGCTCGTATTTCACAAGTTGTCAGTGCCCGAGCGGGAGTGGAACGCAACATACAAAGGAGGGTTTGGCCAGCCGCCGGTTGAACGGATTGAAATGGAT
>CAZBKR010000214.1:0-3191 GCA_964492455.1 uncultured Oscillospiraceae bacterium | reverse complement strand
TCCGGTTTGCGACCGCCTCCGGATTTTCCAGTTCAGCCTGTTTGGAGGAGACCAGTCCCAGCACGATCTGTTTGTTTACGGGAGCAAGTGCCAGCGGTTCGAATCCGCCCGCGCGCTCCGTGTCGTACTCCAGATAAAACGCGGACACCGCGCTCCTCCCCAGCAATGCTTCCGCGACCGGCTCGTAACCGCCGGATGCTGCCCAGGTGGAACGATAGTTACCTCGGCAGACATGGGTTGTCAGCACCAGATCCTCCGGCAGGCCGGCGATCGCCTCGTTGTTGAGGTTAAGGTACATCTCCTGCAGCACCCCGATGCCCGTGCCGTTGCGGGCTGCCGTCTCCCGGAACCGCGCGTCGCACAGCATCCCCCAGGTGCAGTCATCCAGCTGCAGATTGCGGCATCCGAGATCGTAGAATCCCCGGATCGCCGCGCGATACGCCTGCGCGATGTCCCGATGGAGTTCCTCCCGATCGGGATAGATCCGATCGAGCGCTTCCCGGTTGACCCCGCGAACCAGCTCCGCCAGCAGCTGTGCGGGCGCCGGGATGGTCTGGCGCGCGACCACGTCTTGCCCTGCGACCTCACGCAGATAGCGATAGTGGCCGAGGAACGGATGCCCCGCGAAGCGGATTTTCCCGGAGACCCGCGCGGAATCCGCCCGGGTCTCCACCCCGTGGAACAGGTATCCGCGGTCCATCTGGACATGGTCTATCCCCTCGAATCCCCAGAAAAAGTCCAGATGCCAGTAGCTCCGGCGGAACTCTCCGTCGGTGACCGCGCGCAGTCCCGCCGCGCGTTCCTGCTCGACCAACCTGGCAATCGCTTCGTTTTCGATCCCCTCGAGCTCCGCGCCGTCGATCCGGCCTTCCGCGTGAGCGGCCCGTGCAGCCTTGAGCGACGCAGGACGCAAGAAGCTCCCGACGATGTCGTACCGGAACGGCGCCCGCTCCCGGTCTGTGATCCCCGCTGTCTCATGTGCCATAGGAAAACCCTCCCTTGCCGTTGGCTTCGATATCGCAACGATAGCACGGGAGGGAGGTCATCAGGTAATCCGAATAATGAGTCGATATCGATAGAAAAAAGCTATGACTCTTCCGGCTCGTATCCGTTCTCGCGGATCACATCGCGCAGTTCCGATACATATGCTTCCGCCTGACGGCTGAGCCGCACCTGCCGCGGGGCGATCCATACGACATGGATCTGCTCCTCCGACCGGAGGGGGATCGCAACAATCCGATCTCCGTTGAGCGCGGGGCTCAGGATCCCGGTCGACACCGTGAAGCCATCCAGACCGACCAGCAGGTTGAACAGGGTCGCGCGGTCGCTCACGCGGATGGATTTTTTGTGCCGGGCGGTGCTCAGAATTTCCTCGGAAAAATGGAACGAGTTGTATTCCCCCTGCTCAAAGGAAAGATAGGGAGAATCAGCGAGATCTTCCAGCTCGAGCTCGCTCCGGTTTGCGAGCGGATGCTGTGCCCCGAGGAACACATGCGGGCGCGCGGAAAAGAGCGGATGCACTTCCAGCCGGCTTTCGCTAAGGAACTTTTCGATCACCTGACGGTTGAAATCGTCGAGATACAGAATCCCGATTTCGCTCCGCAGTGTCCGGACGTCCTCGATGATCTCGTGGGTACGGGTCTCGCGCAGGGTGTACTCGTACTCCTCCGCGTCACCGCGCCGGATCAGGCGGACCAGCGCTTCGACCGCGAACGCGTAATGCTGGGTGGAAATCGAGCACAACCGGCGCGGGGCGGGGCCTCCGGCATAACGATGCTCCAGCAGGTCCGCCTGCTCCACAACCTGACGCGCATACCGGAGAAACTCCACGCCTTCGTCGGTGAGCGAAATCCCGCGCGGAGAGCGCAGCAACAGCTCAATGCCGGCTTCCGTCTCCAGCTCGCGCAGGGCTGCGGACAGGCTGGGTTGGGAGACAAACAGCCTCCGGGCAGCTTCGGTGATGGAGCCGCGGCTGGCGATTTCGATGAAAAAGCGCAGTTGCCGGAGGGTCATGTCACACCTCCCGTGGACGGGATCTCAAAGGGAAAGCGGATCTGACGTTTCAGTTCATTGCAGCGGTTGAACGGCAAGACCCCCTCCTTCTGCAGCCTGCCGACCACGATGCCGGGATCGGTACGGATCTTCCTGGCAAACGATCGGATGGTTGCTGTGTCGATCGTCCGCTGAAGCAGCTTCTCATATTGTTCGGGCGGGATCAGCGTATCACATGCAAAACGATCGGCTTCCTGTTCCGCTTGTTCTTCCTCGATACCGCCATCGATGTGACCACAGATAATATGGCACAACTCATGCATCAGACTGAACCAAAACTTGTCGGCGTCCCGATCGCGAAGGGTCATCCCCAGCACCACCTTGCCACCGTCCCGAAAGGATGCACCGTGCAGGAAGGACCCGTCGATGTGAGGCAGCAACACAAATGCGACTCCACAATCGGACAAGAGGGAGATCAGCCTGTCATAGACCTCTTCCAGGTCGTGTTTTGCCAACAGGCGGAGTTCGGGTATACTACGCCGCAACGCGGGAAGATCGATCGGCGCACATGCGGTTTTTCTTGCCTCGATCCTCGCTTTCTGGCTCCAGGCTGCGACAGTGTATGCATGCTTGTCCCCGGTTCCGGCCAGGCGATACGCGATCCCGGGAATCCGCAGAGAGTCAAGAAGGTCAAGCCGAGCCACCTCACAAAACGAGCGAAGCCGGAGAACTCTGCTCTTGAGATCCTTCGTGGGTTCGATCCAACCCAGATTCGCCATCCTTGCATACGGAAACCTGCGAGCGATCTCCAGGTCGCTGTCCAGTTCATTTTCTCTCACAGCACGTTCGATTCGCTCACGATAAATGGCTTCCAGCCGATTCCAGTATTCGGCGGGCACTCCCAGAACCGACTCGAGGCGCAACGCCACATCCTGCGTCAACTCGGTTTTTCCATTGAGTAAATGACTGACGTGTTTTTCAGATAACCCCATGCGGATGGCGAATTCTTTTTGTGTCATCTGCCGCTCTTCCAGGATCTCTCTGACGGAAGATCCGGGAGGAACTGCGATGGTGTTTCGGCTTTGCAACATGGTTTTTGTCTTCCCTTTTTTGGACCGATACCTGATCTGCACTTCCCGCTCCATTTACCTCTAAGGTAAATACAGTATACTCTCTCCTTCTGAGATTTCCATAGGAAT
>CAZBKR010000213.1:0-3212 GCA_964492455.1 uncultured Oscillospiraceae bacterium | reverse complement strand
TCGGCAGTGGATGCTTCCACCTGTATTGTGCGCGGGACACTGTCCAATAAAACGGTCCGAACGAGACAGATCGTGAATCGGGGAGGAAATGACGGCATCTACGTCAGCGTTATCCCGAGTCTTGCGGCCGCCTGTTCCCATGCGTCTGCATAGCGCAACCCGAACACCCGCTGGGAACGGGCGTCGAAATGGAGAGAGTCACCCCGGTCGGTCAGCCCGGTGGCAGGCACCCATTCAATAGCAGGATCGCTGTCGGCAATTTCCTTCAATTTTTGGTTGGTGATCCGGTAAAATCCACATCCGGGCGCGTAGTTCGCCAAAAAATCTCCCAGCTCGCCGATCAGGAAGGGGACTTCCTTCCCGCCGATTTGCTCCGTGAGAGGATGATACATCGACCAAAATCCCGTGTCATAACGTTCTGCGTCCTCCCGGGTGTCCGAATCACTCTCCCCTTGATGCCACAGGATCCCCCGGAGCACCCCGCCGGCCAACTGCGCCGTGCGGGTGGCCTGTACGGCGGCGGTGAACAGCGGTTCTCCCGGTTGCCACTCCCGGAGTGCGGTCCCTCCGAACGCGCAAGGGATCAATCCGATGGTGCCGCCGTGCCGCCGCTGCAGCGCGTCTGCAAAACTCATCCCCGGACCGATGCCGGCCATCGCGGGTTTGTCCGTATGGAGCGGCTCAGATGCAGGCATCCACAACCCGTCCCGGAACATCTGCACATCGGAATTGACGATGGGCGGTACCTCGTCCAGTGGACCCCGGCCGGCCATATTGGATTGTCCGATAAGAAGAAACGTCTGAATCATGAAATGCCCCCATATGGTGTGATGGTTGAGAGTGCGTTCAGCAGCAACTGGATCCGTCCGCATCCGGTTCACATCCGCAGGTCGGCTCTTTTCCGGTCAACATCGAAACAAGGATGGCAGAAGCACATCCGACGCCCGCCCGGACCGAAAGAGCCCCCGCAGGACAATTGCCCGTACAGGCACCGCACTCGATGCAACGGTCGCGGTCGACCATCACGGCCCGGCGGTCCTTCATCTCAAACACATGCTGGGGACAGACCTCCACACAACGGCCACATCCTGTGCATCGGGCAGCGTCGTACGATAATGACACGACGTTTTTTACATAGTAGGAACGCATGCGTCAAACCTCCAGTATTACAGCCGGATCACATCCGCGGCCAGCAATGCCAATATGCCCAGTACCACACCGATCACCTGTGGCAGCAGGGTCAGCCGCATCTCACGGTTGACTCCAGAGGGCGACGTATAAGTGGAACTTCCGGTAAAGTTCATCGCTTCGAACGCGGTGACTGCGGGGATCGAAAGCAGATAACCGGCTGCCTTGAGCCAGCCGGATGCATTTGAGGGAGGCCAGCCAGACAGCAAAACGACCGCAATCGCCCAAAAAAGCCCCAGAAAAGCGCCTTTGATCGCGAACATTCGTCCCGGAAGGATCGGTAACAGCGCGGGAACCATAACACACCCGGTCACGACAGCACCCAGGACGGCGATCAGATCGACCCAACCGTACCGGCTGAATCCGATGGCATTGAGGAGAAAAAATACTCCCAGCACGGCGATCGCTTTTTTAGTGTTTGCGACCAGTTCCACCGGTGTCAATACCAGCCGGTCGCCCAACGCGAAACGGACCTGTCTCATCGTTGGCGTGGCGATCCTGCCTGCCGCAAGATAGGCGGGGAGATCAGCTGCCGCGACCGGACCGAACGATACATGGAAACCGGTCTCCCGGGTGATTTCATGTGCTCGTACCCCGGGCGCGCCCAACTGTGGAAGAATCAGCGACCGGTGCCGGACGACCCTATCCAGACGGGAAGCCCGGATCCGGCGAACGATTTCCCCGGTGCCGAACGTACCTTTCCCGGCGGCGCACCAGACGTTGATCCCCCGGGTATCGAGGACGAGAATCCAGGCATCGATCCCACCCAGTTCGCGTCGCAGACGGTCGAATGTCATTTTGTAGTTGGCGGTGACCAGGACCGGCGCGTTCTGATCCGGCCTGCCGACACCGTACAGCCCGGGCGGGACGGTATATTGCATGCGGCCGATACCCCACCGGACCTTCCAGCTCCCGATCCGGTCCCGGGAGGTGAGCCGGGTCGCCACCAGCGGGACGACGCCGGCAGCGGAATCCACAGTGCCTGTGACCCAGGGAAATCCCAGTGCATCCTCTGCCGTGTTTCGTATGGGTGGCAGGGCTTTGCCCTTCAATCTGGCCTTGTTCAGGCGTGAAAACTCCAATGTAAGCAGATCCCTCTTTCGATGGAAATCTTGTGGTGATTGCGGTTGTAACCGCAGTATAGCACGGTCCGGACCGGTTCGGACTTCGCCTTACGGGTGATCCGCCCATGTCCGGCTGATCCCACATGTATGCCGGATTTGCGGTATGCTGAACAAAGGAAAAGGTTGGCAAGAGAAGCAGGCTCGATCGATTCCTGATAAAACGAATGAAGGAGACCACTCCTATGCTGAATGAAACCCTCTCCACTTTGCGCGCGCGCCGCAGCATCCGTTCCTTTGAAGACCGCCCTCTCTCCCGGGAAACGATCGAGGCGATCCTGGAAGCAGGACGATACGCACCGAGCGGCGGCAATTCCCAGCTCTGCCATTTTACCGTGATTCTTTCCCGCACGGCGTTGGATCGGCTCAACCAGATCGCAAGTACTTCTTTTGCCGCCATGGAAGAAACGCCCGGGATGTATAAAAGCATGGCGAACGCAATCCGTCGCGCCAGGACCGGACCGGTCGATTACTGGTATGGCGCACCGGTGCTGGTGGTCGTGTCCAACCGCAAGAGCCATCCCAACGCAATGGCGGACAGCGCCTGCGCGATCGAGAACATGATGGTGGCGGCGACCTCCCTCGGAATCGGATCCTGCTGGATCAATCAGATCAAATGGCTTTCGGACGATCCGGCCATGCGCATCTGTCTGGATGAACTGGGGATCACCGGGGAGGAATGTGTCTGTGGCTCGGTGGCGCTGGGCATTCCTGCACAGACACCAAGTGCTCCGCTCGCGCGCACGGGTAATCCGGTCACCTGGATCGAGTAAACCCTGCAGTCCCGGAATACGGGCGACATTCATGGAAGCGCAGGCGTGCATCGAAGTCAAGAAGTTGCGCGGCAGAGGCCGCGCACATCGACAGGTCGGAGAGGAGGACATGAGCGGTGTTTGCTTTGGC
>CAZBKR010000212.1:0-3214 GCA_964492455.1 uncultured Oscillospiraceae bacterium | reverse complement strand
CGCGTCTTCAAACTCAAACATATGTTTATTTTAATCATTTTTAGATATTACATTTAAATTACAAAATGTTTATGGTCGGTGCGCGGGTTGATATTTTGAAGCGATCCGTGTAAAATGGCAATCAAGTGGTGAATTGTAGGTAATTAGTATTTAAACGTGGTAAAAAGTGGTGAAATCGCCGGACCCAATCGGAAAACCGGCGGTGTGAACCGGAGGGAGACAGACAGTTGGCCAGATTTACCAACACCATCGATGCCAAAGGCCGCATCTTTATTCCTTCCAAGCTGCGTGGAGAACTGGGTTCTCCCGTGTATGTGACGCATAGCCTCGACGAGGGCTATCTGGCCGGATATGCGTCCCGGCCGTTTGATGCGATTCGCGAACAGATCGCGGGTCTGTCGGGCACAGATCCTCTGGTACGCGAAATGCGTCGTGAGATCATCGGAGAAGCAATGGCTTGTGATGTCGATTCGCAAGGACGGATCGGGATCAGTGAGGAACTGTGGACTCATATCGGCGTCAAACCCGGCGACGAAATTTACATCATCTACATGTTCGACAAGCTGGAAATCTGCTCCAAAGCCTTCTATGAGCATAAGCGAAAGGAAGGCGGTCCTCCTCTGACCGCACAGGATCTCACCCGATATGATGTCAAAGGCCTCTGAGTACAGCCATTACCCGGTCATGCGCAGCGAATGCATGAATCTGCTCGCCATCCGCCCGGATGGCGTGTATGTGGACTGCACCGCGGGCGGCGGTGGACACTCGAAGGCCATTCTGGAGCATCTCGGCAGGGGTGGGGTTCTTATCTCGATCGACAAGGATCCCGCAGCTGTCCGGCAGACCGCTTCGGTGCTGGATACAGTCGGGAGCGAGGCCGCGCACCATGTGCTGCAGATGGATTTTTCTCGTCTGGACGATGCACTGGACGCCTATGAAATCGGACGTGCCGATGGAATTCTCGCGGATCTGGGCGTCTCCTCCCATCAATTGGACTCCGCGGACCGAGGGTTCGGATATACACAGGACGGACCTCTCGACATGCGGATGAATCCGGCCGCGCAGCTCACTGCCGGCGATGTCGTCAATCGCTATCCCGTCGCTGATCTCGCGCGCATTCTCCGCGAATACGGTGAGGAGCGGTACGCGGATCGAATCGCACGGTCGATCTGCCGGCGGCGGGAAATACGGCCGTTTACAACAACCGCGGACCTGGCGGCCGTTGTGGCGTCCGCTATGCCGCCTCAATCTCGCCATGAAGCGCAGCATCCCGCCCGCAGGACTTTTCAGGCTGTACGGATCGAAGTCAATGGAGAACTCGATGCGCTCCGGCAGTTGCTGGCTGCCGCCGCCGGCAGACTGGCCGATAAAGGCAGATTGTGCATCCTGTCTTTCCACTCTCTGGAGGATCGACTGGTCAAAGACGCATTCCGGAGCTGGGAGAATCCCTGTACATGTCCGCGTGATTTTCCGCAATGTGTCTGCGGAGCGGTTCCTCTGGGAAAAAGCGTCACGAAAAGACCAATGACAGCTTCACAGGATGAGCTGAACGAAAATCCTCGTTCACGCAGTGCCAAATTACGGGCATTTGAACGCGTCATTTCCTGATACGGATCGAAGACCGGAGGAAAGTAGGCAACATGGCAAAGACACAAGGCAATCTGGCATTGGATCCACAACGGATGATGGAAGCGTCACCCAGGAAGACGCGTATCCGGACGCGGCGGGTCGTCACACCTTTGTTTCCCGCCGGAGATCCGCGGGCAGTGTCCCGACGGGTCGGATCCGTGCGCCGCGGCGTCGCACGCAGCCGCTGGCGCGCAGTTACGATGACGGTCGTATGTGTGGTTGTCTTTTTTGGGGTTTTTGGTACCCTATTGGTAAATCAATCGCGTATCATGGAAGCCCAGTTTGAAACCACAGAGATGGAACTCCGGATTGCCCGGCTCAAACAGGACCGGGCCATTCTCGAAGAAGAAATCATGAAAGACCTTGACCTCGGCCGGATCCGGCTTTCCGCCATTGACCGGCTGGGGATGCAGGAGGCGGGGAGGAACAAGACCATCTCCGTAGGTGCGGCCACATCCGATCTGCTGATCGTGAACGCCGACAGAGGTTCCGGGACGCGCAAGGACGAAACAGTGCAGTTGGAGTCGATTCTGGGCAATCTGGAAGGGTTTTTCAAAAGCCTCCGATAATTCGACGCGCTGGACAAGGCGGTAAACAATGTGAATCGTGAGGGCAGGCAACAGCAACGGTACAACCGTGTTCGCCCGACAGATGCCGGCTTGATCGGTTCTGGCGGGCGTTCCATCGCGAAGGGGAATCCGGTTCGTAAACCGGCTGCCCGTAACGGGGCGGTTCGCAGTCGTTCCGGTATTTTCGGCATGCTGCTGGTGGCGGGCGTTTTGACTGTTTTTGCTTTTTATCTGGGATTTGCGGCTTTTCGGCTGCAGGTCACGAATCACGATGAGTATGTGGAAAAAGCGGCGCAGTTGCACTTGCGTACGGTGACAGACTACCCGCAGCGGGGGAGTCTGTATGATCGGAACGGAACCTTGCTCGCCGTCAATACGTATTTCAGCACAGTTGGCGTTACGCCGCGCGATGTGCGGCCGTGGAGTGAAGTGGGAGAGGCCACCCCGGAAGAGAGCGCGGAATATGCAGCGGGTATCGCTGCGGCTCTGCAGTTGGATCCGGCTGAGGTACTGGATATCCTTCTTAAGAAGACCGACGAAAACGGTGTCCCCATCGAATATGTACGAGTAAAAAAGGAAGCGACCAAGGCGGAAACCGAAGCATTGCTGGCATATAAAAAAGAGGCGGAACTGGGTGGTATCCGGATTGACGTGGAAGAACGCCGGTATTATCCGCTCGGACAACTCGCTTCTCAGACCATCGGATTTACCAACCAGGGGGACAATACGCTGGTCGGCATGTACGGGGTGGAGGCATATTACAACGAGCAACTCTCCGGGCAGCCGGGATACCGGTACAGCGAAACAGAGAATGTATTCGGGGGACAACTGCCGTTTTCCCTGTCCACACGCCTGCAGGCACAGGACGGATACAGTCTGCAGCTGACACTGGATACGGAAATCCAACGGATCGTGGAGGAGGCGGTTCAACGGTCTTCGGAGGCCAGCGGACTGGTCGAAGGCGGTGTGGGAATCGTCATGGATCCATATACAGGCGAAGTTCTCGCAATGGGTCA
>CAZBKR010000211.1:0-3257 GCA_964492455.1 uncultured Oscillospiraceae bacterium | reverse complement strand
CCGCACCAAAACCGGCTCACTCATGAGCCGGCTGACCGGAGATTTGCTCAACATCGCGGAACTTGCCCACCATGTGCCGGAAGACATCCTGGTCAACGTCACCCGGTTTGCCGGCGCGATGATCATCCTGTTCTGGATCAATGCCAGACTGACACTGGGCATCCTGGTGTTCCTGCCGGTGCTGATTGCCTTCAGCATCTACTTCAACGGACGGATGCGCAAAGCGCTGGCTGTCTCCCGGGAGCGGATCGCTGAGGTCAACAACCGGGCGGAAGACGCGCTGGGCGGGATCCGCACGGTGCAGGCGTTCACCAACGAAGCGCTCGAACGAAAGCGGTTCGCCGAGACCGGCCGGCTCTTTTTCGAAAGCCGTCGCGCGATCTACCGGAACGAGTCCTACAACGCGACCGGAGTCGAAGCGCTGGTCCGGCTCCTCACCGGGGCGGTGACGGTGTTCGGAGCGCTCGCGATTACCCGGCAGACCCTGGATCTGCCCGACCTGATCACCTTTTTGCTGTACATCGGGAGTCTGACCGACCCGGTCATGCGGCTGGTGTACACCTCTCTCACCTACCAGAACGGCATGGCGGGGTTCATCCGGTTCCAGGACATGATGTCGCAGGAGCCGGACATCAAGGACCGCCCCGACGCGCGCGATCTCGAGATCCGGCAGGGGGACATCCGGTTTGACCAGGTCACCTTCCGGTACCAGGGGACCGCGCGCCCGGTGCTCGCCAATATCGACCTGGCGATCCGGGCGGGAGAAACCGTCGCGCTGGTGGGACCCTCCGGCGCAGGCAAAACCACCCTCTGTTCCCTGATCCCCCGGTTCTACGATGTGGAATCGGGCAGCGTGCGCATCGACGGGGTCGACGTGCGGGACGTCCGGCTCGCCTCGCTGCGCGGCGCGATCGGCATCGTCCAGCAGGACGTGTTTCTGTTCGCCGGGACCGTGGCGGAAAACATCCGGTACGGCAATCCCGGCGCGACGGACGCCGAACTGGTGGAGGCCGCCCGCAAGTCCGGTGCGCACACTTTCATCGAGAAACTCCCGCGCGGATACGATACCGAAGTGGGAGAACGGGGCGTCCGGCTTTCCGGCGGACAGAAGCAGCGGATCAGCCTCGCGCGGGTGTTCCTCAAGAACCCGCCGATCCTGATCTTCGACGAAGCGACTTCCGCGCTCGACCTGGAGAGCGAGCGGGAGATCCGGGCTTCGATGGCCCGTCTCGCGACAGGGCGCACAACCCTGATCATCGCGCACCGGCTGTCGACCGTCCGCAACGCCGACCGGCTGGTCGTGCTCACCGACGACGGGATCGAGGAGCAGGGCACCCACGAGGAACTCCTCCGCGCGGGCGGCACCTACGCCCGGCTGTACGGGGCGCAGGTGGACATCGAGGCCGCGGCGGACGAAGGACGCCTCCCGGTCACGTCCGCACTGTTCGCGCAGCCGGATGTCCGGGAACCCTCCCCGGCCGGTTCCTGAGCGGCCGCCGTTCCCGCCTCTTCCTTCTGGAGGAAACACAAGAGCCTGCGCCCGGGGAGGCGATCCCCTGGACGCAGGCTCTCTTTCTTTACAGCTTCCCGGCAGCGGGAGCGTTATCCGTTGACCGGCTCCGGCTGGCGGATCTCACCGCCCAGGGTTTTTCCGATCCGCTTGATCAGCCGTGCGGTCTCAGCCTCGATCTGCTCCGCGGTCAGGGTCCCCTGATCGGACCCCAGCCAGTACCGGAACATCACCGACTTTTTACCCGCCGGGATCTGTTTGCCGCGATACTCCTCGACAAACACGCACCGGCGGGCGACGCCCAGCACCAGCTGTTCCAGTTCCGCCCAGGACACCGACTCGTCGAGCAGCACCGACAGGTCCAGTTCGACCAGCGGGAAGACCGGGAGGTGCCGGAACCGGTTTTCCCGGGAGGGCAGCGGACGGAGCCGGTCGGTGCGCAGCTCAAACAACGCGGTCTGCAGCCGCTTGATCCCGGCGCCGGCGGCGGATTTGGCAGACAGGACCCCGATACTCCCGATGACCTCGTCCTGCATAACCACGTTGAGCCAGATTTTCGGATCCGCCCACGCGGGTTTCTCCCGCTGCTCAAGGGCATAGGATTCGACCATCGCAATCCGGGGCATCTCCTCGAGGATGCCCTTGGCCGCGCGGAACAGCCCGACCGGATCGAGTCCCGTGAGAGCGCCGCCTACCAGACGGGGCTGCTCCGGGAGGGTTTCGTCGGGATCGCTGGGATGGGTCTCGCCCGGGCGGAAAACCTGTGCCATCTCGTAGATCCGGAACGTGTCAAAGTGCCGCTGGTTCACGACGACGGCCTCCAACAGCCCCGGCACCAGCGAGGGGCGCAGACAGGCGGTGTCCGGAGCGGGCGGAGTCGCGAGCTCCAGGCAGTCCTCCGGACGGATGCCCGCGGCCTCGAGCATCCGACGGTCGACCCAGGGATAGGTGAAAATCTCCTGCATCCCGGCGCGGAACGAGAGGTACTCCCGGATGGCGCGTCCGGCTTCGTGGTCCCGCTGTGTGATCGCTTTGTCCAGCTTGACCACCGGCGGGATAAAGTCAAACGCGTCGTATCCGATCATGCGGGCGACTTCTTCGAGGATGTCGTCGGGGAGCGACACGTCTCCCGTGCCGCGCCAGGAGGGCACCGTAACCTCCAGCCGATCCTGGGTTCCTGCCACGGTAAATCCCAGCGGCGCCAGGCAGTCGGCCACCTCCGCGGGAGTGAGCGTACGGCCCAGCCGGACGTTCAGAAATTTCATATCCACCGGAATCACCGGTGCGACGGCTTTGACCGGATGGCAATCCGTAAATCCGACCACCGAAGCGCCGGGCTGAAGCTTGCGGACCAGCCAGTCCGCCACCCCCATCGCCTGGTCCATCCGCGCGGCGTCGATCCCCTTTTCGTTCCGGGCGCTGGACTCGGTCCGGACCCCGTGGCGCTGCGCGGAGTGGCGCACCGAAATGGGGTTGAACTGCGCGAGTTCCAGGATCATCCCGGTCGTGTCCGGAACAATCGACTCCCCTTTGCCTCCCATGATCCCGCCCAGCGCCATCGGTCCGGCGGCGTCGCAGATCATGAGGTCCTCCGGGGACAGCTCCAGCTGCATCCCGTCCAGAAGCTCCAGCGTCTCTCCGGGGCGGGCGGTGCGGACCCGGATGCCCTCGCGCACCTTGCTCCGGTCGAATCCGTGGGTCGGCTGTCCGGTCGCGAGCATCACATAGTTCGTGATGTCCACGAGGT
>CAZBKR010000210.1:0-3306 GCA_964492455.1 uncultured Oscillospiraceae bacterium | reverse complement strand
CGACGACCCGTCCGCTGGACGAGGTTATCGCGCTGGTTACCGAGATCATGCGCGACGTGTTCGGCAACGCCTCGTCGTTGCATACGCTTGGTCTGGACGCGGAGCGAAAGATCAAAGCGGCCACCCAAACGCTTGCCGGGACGCTCGCATGCAAACCCGATTCGCTGTTGTTTACCTCCGGCGGAACCGAGTCAGTCAACACAGCCATCCAAGGCTATATGAAAGCCAATCCACGGAAAGGGAAACACCTGATCACCTCGGCCGGCGAACATCCCGCTGCGCTGGAAACGGTTCGCGCATTGACTGCATCCGGTTATGAATCCACGTTTTTGCCTCTGGAAACCGATGGTTGCATAGATCCGGATCGTCTGGCTGCTGCGATCAGGCCTGATACCGCGCTCATTTCTCTGATTCATGTCAATAACGAGACGGGGGCAGTACACGATCCGGCAGTCATTGCCGGCATCCGCGACCGTGTCAATCCGAATACGGCAATCCACATGGATTGTGTCCAGTCGTTTGGGAAACTCGACATCAGCGCGGTGGTAAAGCGTTGCGATATGGCTTCGATCAGTGCCCACAAAATCCACGGTCCCAAAGGAGTGGGAGCATTGTTTGTCCGTCCCGGGATCCGGATCGCTCCGTTGCTGTACGGCGGCGGCCAGCAGAAGGAACTGCGGCCGGGGACGGAAAGTACTGCGCTCATCTCCGGGTTCGCGCTGGCAGCGGATCGCATGGCTGCCTCCCGCGAGCAAAACACGATATCGGTCGCCCGGATACGGGATGCCCTGCTGGCGGGGATTGAAGGCCGGACAACCTACCGGATCCTGTCGCCCGAAAACGGGTATCCGGGCATCCTCAATCTCTCCTTTCCGGGCATTCCGTCCGAGGTGATGGTCCATGCGATGGAGCAGGAGGGAATTTACCTGTCCGCCGGTTCAGCCTGTTCGTCACACAAAAAAAAGACCAGTCACGTGCTGCAGGCCATGGGCGTTGACAGCGCTACAGCGGGCTGTGCGGTTCGCTTCAGCTTTTGTATGAACAATACCGTTCAGGAGGCGCAGGAAGCTGCAGAGGCCATCTTGCGCGTCTTGGGACGTTACGCGATAAGGAGATAGGAAACAAACATGACAGGCACACCGGAAAAGAGAGAAATTGTGATCGCCCGGCTGGGCGAAATTACTTTAAAAGGATTGAACCGGGGTAAATTCGAGCGCCGTTTGATCGACAACATCAGCCGGCGGCTCAAACCGCTCGGGCCGGTGGAGGTGTTTCAGACCCAGTCACGCATATGGATCATCCCCGGATCGCCCTCGATCCGGCTGGACGACATTCTCGACCGTGTGACTACTGTATTCGGCGTCGTATCCGCCAGCCCCGCCTGGGAATTTTCCGGCGGAATGGACAAACTGCGTACAATGGCATGTCTGTATATGGAATCCCTGCTTGCGGATGGAAGACCTGCCACGTTCAAGGTGGAATCCCGGCGGGGAGACAAAGGCTTCCCGCTGACCTCTCCCGAAATCAGTGCGGAGATCGGTGGACTGCTGGACGAACGGTTCGAGGCGCTGTCAGTCGACGTCCGCAATCCGGAACACACGTTGCACGTGGAGATTCGCGAACGGGGTCGGATTCTGCTGTACTCCAAAATCGTCAAGGGGCAGCGCGGACTCCCGGTCGGGACCGGCGGAAAAGCCATGCTGCTGCTTTCGGGAGGAATCGACAGTCCGGTCGCGGGATACATGATGGCCGGACGCGGTGTGGAACTGGAGTGCGTCTATTTTCATGCCGCTCCCTATACCAGCGAACGCGCGCGTGACAAAGTGGTCGAACTGGCCAGGCTTCTGACCGGCTTCTGCGGCAGGACGACCTTGCACATCGTACATTTCACCGAGATCCAGATGGCGATCCGGGACGCGGTGCCGGAGGATATGATGACTGTGATCATGCGCCGAGTGATGATGCGGATCGCGGAAGGGCTGGCTGCACGTACCGGCTGTCTTGCATTGATCACGGGGGAAAGCCTCGGACAGGTCGCAAGCCAGACGATCGAGGCACTGGCGGTGACCAACGCGTCCGTGTCTCTTCCTGTGTTCCGTCCTCTGGTCGGACTGGATAAAGACGCGACGGTCGAAATTGCCCGCCGGATCGGGACATTCGAGACCTCTATCCTGCCCTATGAAGACTGCTGCACCCTTTTTGTCGCAAAACACCCCAAAACAAAACCTGCTTTGGACGCGACCCTTGCATGTGAAGAGGCGCTTGACATCCCTGCGCTTGTCGCAGCCGGGCTTGCGAATGTGGAAGAGGTGGTCTTGTGAAAATCGGAAAGCTGAGCAACCAGGATCTGGAACGGCTGGTGCTTTCCAGACTTCCTTTTGCAGCAGCCTCGGGGGAAGCCGGTCCTTCCGTCGGGCTGGATTGTGCTGTGATGGACATGGGAGACGGATTCCGGCTGGTGCTGTCCAGCGATCCCATCACCGCGGCAGACGCGGACGCGGGTCGCCTGGCGGTCCACGTTTCCTGTAACGACATCGCGGCTTCCGGTGTGCGTCCTGCGGGGATCATGGTCGTCCTGGTGGTGCCCCCCGACTGCGACGAATCACGTATCACCGCCATTGTGGAACAGGCGGCGGCCACGGCCTCCGGGCTGGGGGTACGCATCGCCGGCGGACACACCGAAGTCAGCGACACGGTCATCCGGCCCATGATCACAACCACCGCGTTCGGATGGACCCGTGGCGAGATCATACTGGCCAGCGGAGCGCGGGCGGGAGATACCATCTGTATGACCAAAACCGCCGGCATCGAAGGAACGGCCATCCTGGCGCGGGATCGCCGCGACATGCTGCTTGCACGGATCGGTGCGCAGCGCCTGCGTGAAGCCGAGGATCTGATCGGGCAGGTCAGTGTACTGCGGG
Organism: uncultured Oscillospiraceae bacterium; assembly: GCA_964492455.1. Taxonomy (GTDB): domain Bacteria; phylum Bacillota; class Clostridia; order Saccharofermentanales; family UBA5734; genus JAAYKS01. The sequence goes on along the minus strand of CAZBKR010000210.1, from coordinate 385 downwards.
AGGGAATCGCGGCGGCTGCTCTCGGGGTGCACGCCATGCACGACGCGACGGAAGGTGGAATCCTGGGGGCTGTCTGGGAGATGTGCACCGCCTCCGGACAAGGCTGCCTGGTGCAGGCAGAGAAAATTCCTGTTCATCCGGCAACGGCCAAAGCCGCACAGGTCTTCGGTATCGATCCGCTTCGGCTGATCGCTTCCGGCAGCATGATTCTGGCAACCGACCGGCCGGATGCGCTCATTGCCGGACTCGCCGGGGACGGGATCGCATGTACAGCGATCGGTATCGTGGAGCCCGGTGACTGCCGGATGCAGTGTCCGGACGGCAACACAGAACTGCTGACTCCGCCGGCAGCTGACGAACTTTACAAAACGACGCCCACCTCTTA
>CAZBKR010000209.1:0-3363 GCA_964492455.1 uncultured Oscillospiraceae bacterium | reverse complement strand
GACGCGTGAACGGCAGTTTTTTTGCGATGATGCAACGGATGCGCTACATCAACCGGTGGGGGCTGATGCGCAACACCCAGTCTGAAAACATCCAGGAACACAGTCTCGAGGTGGCCATGATCGCCCACGCGCTTGCTGTCATCCGTCGACAGCGGTTCCCTGCGCGAACCCCTGATGTCGACCCCGACCGGGTGGTCGCATATGCGGTTTATCACGATGCGACCGAGATCCTGACAGGGGACTTGCCTACACCGGTCAAGTACCACAACGAGTCAATCCGCAATGCGTACGGTCAGGTCGAGAAAGTGGCTGCGGACACGCTGCTCGGGATGCTTCCTGAAGATATGCGCGCAACCTATCGGGCGCTGTTAAGCCCGGATCGCTCGGATCCGGTGGTTCTTGAAATCATGAAGATCGTCAAAGCCGCCGACCGGATCGCCGCCTATGTCAAATGTGTTGAGGAAGAAAAGGCGGGCAACCGCGAATTCCAGGAAGCTCAAAAAACCATCCGCGCCTCGATCGATGTGCTCGATCTACCTGAAGTTGCGTGGTTTATGGAGCATTTCATCCCTGCGTACTCACTCACCCTGGACCAACTGAAATAGCATCGATCATCCACCCGTCGTCGACAGGAGGTTTCCATGCGCCCTGCCCGGCCCCGACCACACTCTCCCATCGGAACCCAGCCGGTTCGCCCGGCGGGATTGAGGCGTGCCCGCCCGGATGCCGCCTGGATGCGGGTGGTTGTTGTGATCGGGATTCTGGTACTGCTGGCGGGGTGTGTCTGGATTCACCGGCGGGTCGCCGGCGACCAGAAAGCACGGCTGGCAGCGGCCGAGGCATGGATCGGTGCGGAACTTCGTACAGTGGTTGCGCGCACAGCAGGCGTCGACGGCCCGGCGGGGGAAGGTGCGGAACGTTGGCGTCGTGAGCTGGAATCCGGCGCGATCAAACCGGACGGCTTTTTGCTTCGCGTGTTCACTGGAACCGGATATCTGGTATCCAACCGCAATGACCGCGCTTACGCGCGCGATCTTTATTATGTGCTGACCGGACAGGAACCCTCCCGCGACTGGCTGGATCGCGCGGATGTTTTTTTCTCCAAAGGCGGAAGCCGGGTGACCTTGCTGAAAAGCGCTCCGGATATCCCGGCCATCGGAACTCCGGAAGGTTCGGTACGTTCCTTTGAGGTGACTGCGAGCTTTCCACGGATCGACCGGGTGACGATCGGGACCGCCATAGCGGATGGGCAATGCCGTCTGGACAATGTACAGGCGCGCGTGATGCTGTATGTCGACGGCCGTCTGCGTTCGGGCGCACAGATCGGCGCGGCTGACCAGACTTTCCAGGTTGTATGGGATACCCGCAATGAAGACCCGGGGATGCATGAGGTTGTCGTTTTACTCCGCAGCTCCGACGGCAGAGGCCGCATTGTGGAACAGGGTTTGTTTACCGTCCCGCGCACGCAGACGCTTGAAGATGGTGATGTACACGAAACCCGCCTGGTGGGGCATGAACAGTGGTATTATCTGACACCTTCCACCCGGGACGTACTGTTCAACGCGAACAACCCGGACGGAGATATTGCGGTTCAGTTGTACAACATCGAAAGCGGATTGCTGCTGTCTTGCGACAACCGGGGAGATACGCACGAAACGTTGCGGCACCGTGGTGAAAATGACCGGTCCTACTATGTCCGCGTGCAGCGCGGGAAGGGGCAGGAAGGCCTCGATCCGGTATCTTACACGGTCACGATTGCGGAACAGTCGGTGCTGGTGCCGGATACGGGAGAACTGCTGGCGGTCCGCTCGATCGACGAAGCGAGACAGACGGTTGTCGCAGGCGACAGAAATGGAACCGAGCGGAACTTGTCACTGGCAGAGGTTGAGGTGATCTCCTATACCGGCCGCTTGTCCGCACTGGACATCCGGCTGCCGGACGGCACCCCCGCCGGGATCTATCCCACATTCGGCAGAGAAACCACTGACTATGCTCTTTATCTCCCGGCAGAGGCACGGTACGCAGCAGAAGGACTCTCGTTTTATGCGGAAGCTCAGGAAGGGAAAGCCGCCTTGCTGGAGGTTGTTCACAACCAGGAAAGTGGCGTCAATGAGCGGATTGGTCCGGAAAGCCGGCTCTTTCCGGCAAGATCGGAAAACCGGTTGACGATCCGTGTCACAGGTTATGACGGGAGCATCCGCACCTATACAGTCCACATTCTGTACAGCCCTCACACGGAAGGGTATGACAGCGATACGTTGCTGCGGTTTCCGCAAAGTTACCGCTCCGGGTTGTGGCTGCTTCACGTCCGGCATCCCGCTTACCTGTATGAGCCCTACGATACCGGGTTGTCCTGGACGGAATTCATCGATGTACAGGATGAGACCAACCGGAGTCTGATCCAGTCGGGACATGTCCCGGACAGCTGGGTTGAGCCCGACAGCCCCGTCTATGACGGTACCGCGTGGAAAGCCGCCGTGCGGCCTGTGATTGAGTATTATGCAGACCCGAGAAATTTTCTTGCGCGGGAGACTTTGTTCCAGTATGAGATGCTGACTTTTGATGCGGAAGTCCAGACCCTGGACGGCGTCAGAGCGATTCTGCGCGGTACCTTTATGGAAATGGAAATCGAACGGTTTGCGGATATTTTCATGCGAGCCGGCGAAGCTGCCGACATCAGTCCCTATTTCCTGGCCAGCCGCGCGATCCAGGAAATGGGCGCCAAAGGAGAATCCCCTCTGGCACACGGAACACTCCCGGGGTACGAGGGATATTACAATTTCTATAACATCGGATCGTATCCCAATCCGGAGGTCAAAGACGGGCAGCGGATCAATGGCGCTCTGTTTGCGATGTACGGAAACGAACCGGAGGAAAAGGAAATAACCCCGGACGAGGAAGTTGTGATGCTGCCCTGGGATACGGCGGAGAAATCCATCCTGGGCGGTGCGGTCTTCATCGCGGAGCGGTATGTCGCAGCCGGTCAGAATACCCTGTATTTCCAGAAATTTGACGTAGTGCCGGAGAACGGTCTCTATACCCGTCAATACGCGCAGAACATCCAGATGGCATGGGCGGAGGGGCTGCGTTACTTCTCCGCTTATAAGGCGATCGGTCTGGCCGACGCGCGCTTTGTCTTCCGTATCCCGTTTTACCGGGACATGCCCTCCACACCGGTGGCACTGCCCGCCCGCTGATTGGCACATGTGTGCGCAACCCGCACGATGCCTCTTCATATACATGTAACGATCGTGTAGCGGAGCGATGCTATACTGGGTCGTATTCTTGGAAACTTGTTTTGATCTCAGTTTACAGAGATCGCCCATGTCAACATCGATCTGTGAGGAATCATGTCGAAGAGAA
>CAZBKR010000208.1:0-3444 GCA_964492455.1 uncultured Oscillospiraceae bacterium | reverse complement strand
GCCTTCTCAAAGGCCTTTTGTGCCATGTCAACCTTATTCCCGCGAATGAGTTTGACGGTGGTCTTTTCACAAAAAGCGGCCGCGCAACGGTTCGTTCATTTCAGGATATACTGGAATCGTGCAGGATTCCGGTCACTGTGCGAAGAGAACTTGGAACGGACATCATGGCCGCGTGCGGCCAGCTCCGAAGAGGTCTGGAAAGCGAAAGGGACAACGCCGATGTACGCTGGCGCAACGGACAAGGGCCTGATCCGGATCAATAATGAAGACTGTTATGCGATCCTGACGACAAACGAAAACCTCCCGTATGTGCTGATTGTGGCGGACGGGCTTGGCGGACACCGAAAAGGGGAACTGGCCAGCCGAATCGCCGTGGATTATGCGGTGTCGCGACTGGACAGATCTCTCAACATCGATGAGGATCCTGCAAAGATCGCTGAAACACTCCGTGATGTGATCGAAAAGGCCAACGTCAAGGTGTACCTGGGTTCTCTGGAGACCGAGGAAAATCAAGGGATGGGAACCACGCTCACCATCTCTGTCATCCTGCCCCACACCCTGATTACAGCCCATATCGGCGATTCACGCGCCTATCTACTGCACGATGGGGAGCTGCAGCGTATTACTGTCGATCATACGCTGGTACAGGAACTGCTGGAGGCCGGTGATCTCACACCGGAACAAACTTTCAACCATCCCAAACGAAATGTAATCACCCGGGCGCTCGGTGTTCCGGAATATATGCAAGCGGATACTTTTATTCATCCGTTGCGCAGAGGTGATCGTGTATTGCTCTGTTCAGACGGGTTGCACGGATATGTGAGAGAAACACAGATCCGGCATATTTTGCGTAAAGAACGGGATCCGTCGGCTGCGGCTGTTCACTTGATCGAACAGGCCAATGCAGTCGGCGGAGAAGACAACATTACGGTTGTGCTCTGTTTCCTGTGACAGGGAAAGGCAGGCAAAAGGGAGGACTTGATTTGCTTTCTGTGACAAACAACGGCTTTGAGGGCCGCGTGCTGGGAAACCGTTACCGGATCATCCGCCATCTGGGCCGGGGAGGCATGGCAGATGTGTATCTGGGTACGGATCTGGTGGAGAACATCGATGTCGCCATCAAAATTCTCAAACCTGAGAACTCGCACGACGCGGAATTTCTCAGACGGTTCGAGACGGAAGCCAGAGCTGTTGCCAGCCTTGCTCATCCCAATATTGTGCAGGTGTACGGGATTGGAGAAGATGCCGGCATTCACTATATGGTGATGGAATATATTCAGGGGATCACCCTCAAAGAACTGCTGCAGCAATGTGTTCGCCTCGACTGGGATACCGCGGTTCCGATCGCGATTCAGATCGGACTGGCACTGGAGCATGCGCACAGCAAAGGCATCATCCACCGGGATATCAAACCCCAGAACATCATGATCACTCCGGATGTCAAAGCCAAGGTCACGGATTTCGGCATAGCCAGGGCATCCTCCGCAAACACGATCACGATGACGGGAGCCGGCGCGCTCGGATCCGTGCACTATTTCTCTCCGGAACAGGCGCGCGGCGGGCTGGTCGGGGAGAAATCGGACATATACTCACTGGGAATCCTGCTCTATGAGCTGGTGACGGGAGATCTTCCTTTTGACGGGGACACGTCGGTTTCCATCGCAATCAAGCATCTGCAGGAAAGCCCTGCGGCGCCCTCGACTCTGCAGTCGCAGATTCCTGCCGGTCTGGACGGCATCATTATGAAATGCATCCAGAAGTCCGCTGACAAAAGGTATGCAAACGCCGCGGAACTCGTTGCGGATCTGGACGCCTTGATGATCGATCCGGAAGGGGAGTACGGCCTGCTGGACCATACGGACGAATCGGCAGGAACCCAAAAGATCGGTCCGGTCAGGCAGGATCCTGATTACAGAAAAATTGGCCAGATCGAGTCGACACTGAATGAAAGGCGAAAATCACGCCGTCGCGACATGGTGATGATTGCGGTACTGATAGTCGTCGCTGCCATTGCGCTTGTGAACATCGGGGTGATCGCCTGGAAGCGTCTGGTTGACAAAATACCTGCCAAGACGACAGCCGGGTTTACAGTGGGTGACTACTTTGACCGAAACATCGAAGAGCTGGAAACGGAGCTGAACGCCAAAGGCATGGTGAAGGGATCGGATTATCAGGTTGAGTATGTGACCGACGACACGGCAATGGTCGGCCGCGTGGTCCGGCAAACCCCGGTTCCCGGTACGGTCATCGGACCGGACAGCTATACGGTTCTCACCCTTACGGTCAGCGGAGGTCCGGACCTGATTACGCTGGAGGACTATACGGGCCAGAGTTATCTTGTGATCCAGCCTCGCCTGGAGACGACGCTGGGACTCAAGGTGGAGATCGTCAAGGAAAAAAACCAGACGTTCGGCAAAGATCTGATCATCCGCATGGAGCCGGCACCCGGCAGTAAGGTCAGCAGAGGAAGCACGGTTCGAGTGATCGTCAGCGACGGGACCGGGCGCGTGAAACTGACTGCGGATTTATTGGGGCTCAACAAAACGCAGCTGGAGGCACGATTTGCCGCGATGGATCTCGTCGCGGGTGCCTATGAGGTGACCCCGTTTGCTTCAGCGGCCATTGCGGCGGGAACACTCCAGGCTGCGGATCTGGTTTCGCTCTCTTTCAACTATGCGGTGGACACCGATGTCCCTGTCAAGACTTCCATTACAACCACACTCGGCACCAGAGAAGAGCTCGAGGGGATTCTCAACCCCACACCGACTCCGGACCCGAATGCGACTACTATGCCGAGTGAAACGACGGCCCCGACCGAACCCACAGGGAAACCGACGAAGCCGACCAAAGAGACGACGGCCCCCACGGTACCAACGACGGTTGCGACTACAGCTGCTGCGACCGCACCGACCACAGCGGAAACCACGGTAGCGGATGGCGACTGATCCCGGAGACATTCGACCGGTATCGGAACCCCGGGAAGCGGTTCTGACTGTATAATGGGGTATTTGGGAGATGATTATTTCCGCATCGAACCCCTGAGCCCTATGCGAAAATGTACACCCTTGTCGGTGTCCGCCCACACACTGTATGAAAAATCCAATCCGTACCTGCTGCCCGGACCCGGCGGTATGCTTGATATAAAGGCTTGTGAATTCCTGCCTGAAAGCGATCGCTGCGTCAAGGTGACTGGCTCACGCTACATAAAGGCGGAGAAAAACACCGTAAAGCTTGAAGGTGCGCGCTTAGCCGGCTACAGAACAGTTTCAATCTGCGGCAACCGTGACGACATATTTATCTCACAGATTGACTCCATACTGGAGGGCGTCAGGAAGCAGGTTGCGGATAATCTGTCAGGAACCGGCTTTGAGTACCGTCTGGATTTTATTGTTTATGGTAAAAATGGCGTAATGGGCTCCCTTGAGCCTTTGGATTTTGTCAAGT
>CAZBKR010000207.1:0-3444 GCA_964492455.1 uncultured Oscillospiraceae bacterium | reverse complement strand
CCGCGCCATTTGGAATACAGGTTGACGAATTCCGCGGCCTCGCGAACGTATTTGGACACATACTGGAGATCCCAGCTGTTGATGATGTTCGGGATAAAACATTCCTTGTGCTTGATTTCCATGCTGTCGAAGGCGCATCCGTCGGAATCGATGCAGATGAGCCGGTCGTGCGTTTTCACAAAATCAAGCAGCGGCTGATGAGGGACGGACATGATGCTCTCCTTTTCTGCCGCATGAACCCGCGGCCGGGTGTGCCAGGTTATTTGCGAACCGTTTGTGGTTCGTAAGGCGGCAGTTTCTTTTCGGCAAACCAGGGGCGCAGCCGGGCGAAGCGCATCCGGCCGTCGACCATCGGGATGCTCACCCAGTCCTCTCCGACCAGCGGACACGCATAGCGGATAAAGTCGTCCGTGACATCCGTTTTGTCTTTCGTGAGCCACGCGGCGGGAAAGGTTCGTTCGGAGTTGGCCACTGTCTCCAGCGGTACTTTCCCGTAGGAAACAGAATAGATGGGACCCGGTGTACGGAACAGGGTGGACATAAATCCATTGCCGTCTTCCAGCGCAATCTGCACGGCCTGTTGTCCCAGCCGGTAGGCTTCGTGGAGATCGACCGGTGACGCAGCCAGGATGGATCCCCGCTGGTCGGTGCCGGGCACCTGGCAGCGGGCGGCGCCGCGGACGGCCAGCCCTTTGTCGTTGAGGTAGTTGGTCACAGCCTGTGCCGCGGTCGTGCGGCTGGCGGAGAACTGTGTATGACCGAACGCGTCGCTCGTCCGGCCGATGTCGCCGACGTCAAAGCCTTCCCCGACCACGACGATACAGCGACCGCTCCGGTGGAGCTGGGCATTTACATTTTCATATAACTGTTCAATGGATAACCCGGACTCCGCCAGATAAATCTGCAACGGCATTTCACGGTTCGGATCGGCCAGACGGGCGGCCGCCGGGATAAATCCGATTCTGCGTCCCATGGCCTGCAGTACGAGTACCGGATCTGCAGGACTCGAACCCCGGTTCTCCTCTTCCGCGTTCTGGACGACGTTCATCCAGTATCGGGCGGTACTGCCGTATCCGGGTGTATGGTCGATCAGACGAAAGGCGTCGTCCCCGACGTCATTGTCGATGGTTTTGGGCACACCGGTCGCGATGAGATCCAGCCCGTGTTCCGCTGCCAGCCGGCTGATTTTGTGAGCCGTGTCCATCGAATCGTTGCCGCCGATATAGAATAAATACCCGACCTCATGGGCACGGAGCACATCGACAACCCGATCAAAATCTTCGGTTTGCGCGGGCTTGAGTTTGTACCGGCAGGTTCCGATGGAGCCGGCGGCGGGCGTGGTGCGCAGCAGCGCGATCTCTTCGGCCGGCTGTGCGGACAGATCGAGCAGCTCTTCACGGAGGATGCCCTCGACACCGTGGTATCCCGCATAAACGGTTCCGAACACATCCGGGTACAGGGAACAGGTCTCGATGACGCCTCGCAGGGAATTGTTGATGACCGGCGTCGGTCCACCGGACTGGGCGACAACGACATTTCGGACGCTGGGCATGAGTGAAAGCACCTCCGATCGCAGTGGGGCCGGGTGTTGGATTTCGGCATGAGATCCCGCTTTGAGCCCATGCGCTGACATGTTCATTTTACCGTTCTTTCGCCTCTGCCGGACCTGCTCAGCCGCCACGCGCTGAAAATTCAATCAGTCGCGCCGGGAGACTGCATTTCCATGGATTCCGGTTCAAGGCGACAATCTGTATAATGGTTGTGAAAATCGACGGTTGACAGGGAGGTACAAAAAATGATCCGCAAAGCCGATGAAATGCCCAGTGAAATCAAAGAAGCCCTTCGCGGCGGCCGTGGCAGCGTCCAGCTGACTACCTTGCTCGAACCCGGGGAATACAAAGGCAAAGCCAGAATGGTTGCCCGCATTACCCTCGAACCGGGTTCGTCTATCGGACCTCATGTACACGACGGGGAAGAAGAGATTTTCTACATCCTCAACGGGTCGGCCGACTTTGACGACAACGGTGAGATCAAGCGCCTCGAACAGGGGGATGTTTGTCTCACAACCGGTGGACAGCGGCACAGCATTGCAAACGCGGGCGACACAACACTCGATTTGCTGGCGACCATTCTGCTGTACTGACGCGCACGTTCAAAATGCCTCACCGGCACCCGACAGGAGGGACTATTCATGCCCACGCGACATGTTCAAATCGCGATGTATTCCAACGTCAACGGCGTCGGCCGTCTGTTCGGCGGCCGGTTGATGGAGTGGGTGGACATTGCGGGAGCGGTGGAGGCGCGCAGGTACGCGCACTCGGATGTCACGCTGGCCGCGGTGGATTCGCTGGAGTTCATGGCGCCGGTGCAACTGAATGAAGTGGTCGCACTGGAGGCCGAAGTCACATGGACCGGCAGGACTTCGATGGAGATCCGAGTGGATTCTTATGTGGAACGCTTGGACGGAACACGTCACCAGGTCAACCGCGCCTACCTGATTTATGTGGCGGTCGATCCCGACGGCCACCCCCTCCCGGTACGGCCTTTTGAACCCGCGGAGGGGCCGCAGCGTGCCGAGTGGGAGGAAGCCTGCGGACGCAATGCCGTCCGCAAAGCGCGGAGACAGCAAAAGGGACCATCTGCCGAACGTGCGTGACAGGGAGAGACAGCATGAGGAAAAGTGAACAGGTGCAGCTGCCGCTGCAGATGAATCAGGCGGGCGGCAACCGCATCGCTCGAGTGTTCCGACAGAACAAGACCCTCCTGTACGCGTTTCTGTTTCCATTTATTCTTACCTATATTGCGTACTTGACCCGATTGGTATATCCGGTCGGAAACAGGTGTATCCTTACGATCGATTTGTATCACCAGTACGCTCCGTTCCTGTCCGAGCTGTATGAGAAACTGGCGGGATTCGACAGCCTTCTCTATTCCTGGAACGCAGGACTCGGACTCAATTTTCTAGCCCTGTCGGCCTATTACCTGATCAGCCCGTTCAATCTGATTCTGCTGTTGTTCCCCCGGGCCAACCTTCCCGAGGCGATCGCATTCATCCAGGTGCTCAAAGTCGGACTGTGCTCCCTGTCGATGGCGTGGTATCTGCGCCGAAAATTCGGGCGCGACGGGATGGGGCTGGTCCTGTTCGGAACCTTGTTCGCGCTCTCCAATTATGTATTGTCGTATTCCTGGAACATCATGTGGCTGGACGGAGTGCTGATGCTCCCCGTGATCGCGATCGGATTGGAGGAAATGATCGCCGGGCGCCGCTACATCCGTTATATTGTGGCGCTGGCGCTGACAATCACTTTCTGCTATTACATCTCCTGGTTCATCTGCCTGTTTCTGGTCATCTACTTTTTTGTCGCCTATTTTTCCCGTTATCCCGCACTTCGATTCGGATTGCTGGTGCGCAAAGGGATAAAATTCGCCTTCTTCTCCCTGGTG
>CAZBKR010000206.1:0-3450 GCA_964492455.1 uncultured Oscillospiraceae bacterium | reverse complement strand
ATGATTCTGATCGATCCTTATCCTGCCGCCCGCGCCCGGTTTCACGGACGCTCAGGGCTTTGTCAGTTTGGCCTGGCGCGCCAGCATCCGTTTGATCCCCGCCGTCTCGAATTCCACAACCAGGATCGCATCCCCCGCAACCGGTTCCGCGGTTTGCACGCGTCCGCGGCCGAAACGGGGATGGACCACCAGGTCGCCTTTGCGGATCGACAGCGGATCCAGTCCGCCGGCATCGGAGACATTGTCCTGACGCGACTGTACCGGAGGTTTCTGCCTGCCCGCTGCGGCCAATCCACGCGAAGCAAACGCGTCCGCGCCGACAAACCCCCTGGCTGAAGATCCGATCGAGAGCCCGGCACGTCCAAATCCGGTTCCGTCCGTTTCTCCAACCCCTGCCCTGCGAGCTCCGGAGCTATCTGTACGCCCCCGCTTTCCGCCGATCTCCTCGAGATGGGCGGGATCGATCTCCTGGACAAATCGCGAGACCATCAGACTCTGCGTCTGTCCAAACAACAGGCGCTGCCGGGCAGACGTGATGATCAGCTTTCGTTTGGCCCGCGTGATGGCGACATAAGCCAAACGTCGTTCTTCCTCGATGTCCTGTTCACTGCCGATGGAGCGGTAACCCGGGAACAGCCCCTCCTCCGCTCCGACCAGAAAGACCGTGTCAAACTCGAGACCTTTCGCGCTGTGGATGGTCATCAGCCGGATCGAGTCGTCTTCTTCAGTCAACTCGTCGACCTCCGAATACAGCGCCGCCCGTTCGAGATACAGCCGCAGGAGCCCCGCGTTGTCTTCAGGCATCGCCACCCGGTCCTCGGGATAGAGGGTTGTATCCGGGATGCCGGACACGGCGGTGCGCAGTCCGTTTTCAAATTCGAGCGCGTCGGAGAGCAGTTCTTTCATGTTTTCGATCCGGTCCACCGGGTCGTTGTCTTTGCTCTTTTCCTGCTGGTCGACCAGTGCCTGGAGCAGTCCCGAGCGCTCCTGCACCTGCTCGATGTAGTCCCGGAACGAGAGTTCGGGATGGGAAAGCCTCCCGCGCAAGTCCGCGATAACGCCCGCAAACAACGTCAGCCGGGCTGCGGCACGAGACAGCGAGGGCGCTTCTTCCGCCCGGGCACTCATCGCAAGCAACGAGATGCCGCGCAGGTCGGCTTCGGCACGCAGCTGATCGATGGTCGTCTCCCCGATCCCCCGCCGGGGGTTGTTGATGACACGGATAAACGAAAGGTCGTCTTCCGGAATCAGGACCAGCCGCAGGTAGGCCATCACATCCTTGATCTCGCGGCGGTCATAGAACCGTGTACCGCCGTAGATCCGGTACGGGACGCTGTATTCGCGCAGCGCAGCCTCGAGCGAACGGGACAGCGCGTTGAGGCGATACAGGATCGCAATGTCCCTGTATCTGGCAGCACCGGTGCGCGTCACCAGCCGGTTGATTTCACCGGCGACATAGAGTGCTTCCTCGTAGTGGGTGTCGGCGAGCAGAAAGGTGACGGGCTCTCCTTCTCCCGTGTCGGTCCAGAGTTTTTTGTCCTTGCGTCCGCGATTGTTGCGGATGACGCTGTTCGCGGCCATCAGCACATGTCCGGTCGACCGGTAGTTTCGCTCGAGTTTGATGACTTTGCAGTCAGGAAAATCCTTCTCAAAATCCAGGATGTTGCGGATGTTGGCGCCCCGGAAGGAATAGATGGACTGATCGTCGTCACCGACGACACACAGATTCCGGCGCTTACCGGACAGCAGCCGCACCAGGGTGTACTGTGCATGGTTGGTATCCTGGTATTCATCCACGAGGATATATTCGAAACGGTCCTGATAGTGCGCCAGCACGTCCGGGTGCTCCTGCAGCAGATGGACCGCATATACCAGGATGTCGTCGAAATCCATGGCATTGGACTGGCGCAGCCGACTCTGGTATGCAGAAAAGAGCTGTGCGGTTTTTGCGCGCCGGAAATCACCACCTGTTCCGGTTCCGGCATAGGTTTCCGGATCCACCAGGTCGTTTTTCAGTGAGCTGATCTGTGAGTGGATCTGCCGGTAGGGGTAGGTCTTCTCGTCCAGATTCGCGTTCTGGATGCATTCGCGCAGAAGCCGTTGCTGGTCATCGGTATCCAGAATCACAAAATCGCGGGTAAATCCGATGCGGTCGGCATGCTGACGCAGGATACGGAGCAGCATCGAATGGAACGTACCCACCCACATGCCGGCCATACGCGGTCCGATCAGCGACCCGATGCGCTCCTTCATTTCCGCGGCAGCTTTGTTGGTGAATGTGATGGCCAATATGCGGGACGGGGCCACCCCCCGTTCCCGGATCAGAAACGCGATCCGCTGCGTAATGACACGCGTCTTGCCCGATCCCGCGCCAGCCAGAATCAAGAGCGGTCCGGCGGCATGGCGCACCGCTTCCTGCTGCTCCGGATTGAGCTTGTCCAGCAGCAGACCCGTGTCGTCACCGGTCGGATCGGGAGTTCGATTATGCCCTGATGAAAAATGGTCGGTCATGCGGTATACCTCTTGCTCGATGGTTTTCAGACTACCATGATACCATTGACGCCCCGGTTTTTTAGCCCAAAAAGGGCCGGTCTCCTTGCGGGGACCGGCCCTCGTATTTATCGTGTGAAGCCGCCGGTCAGTACCGGGGTTCGATCAGGCCGTAGTCGCCGTCTTTCCTTTTGTAGACCAGGGAGACCTTTTCGGTTTCATGGTCCAGGAAGAGCAGGAAACTGTGGCCGAGCATTTCCATCTGCAGAACCGCTTCCTCGGCATCCATCGGTTTGAGATCAAAGGACTTGCGCTTGGTGATCGTACCGGGCGCTTCCTCGGGTTCCATCCCCTCTGTCTCGTTTGCCACCGTCTGGCTCTTGAGGTATTCCTTCATGTAGGCGTAATCGCGAATCCGTTTTTCAATCCGCGACTTGTACTTGCGGAACTGGCCTTCCAGTACGTCGATCGCCTGATCGAGAGCCGCAAAAGCATCTTCCGCGGAAGTCTCCGCCCGATAATAATGGTTCTGGATCTTTATGGTGACCTCAAGAATTTTGAGCTCTTTTTCGGACCGGAGTTTGACATTGGCGACTGCCTCGTCACCAAAAAACTTGTTAAATTTCCCGAGTTTCTGCTCGATCCGGTTCCGCAGTTGTTCCCCGACTTTCATTCCGATGCCAGTGATCAAGATCTGCATGCGACCGCTCCTTCCGAACACCGCCGAGGCGGTGTATGCGATAAGCTCCGGAGGCTTGCTCCGACGGGTTTTTCAATCCGGTCACATCATGCCCGGGCGATCCGTCCCCTCGGGTCCTCCGTGCAGTTCCATGTTACCATTCCGCGGAAGCGGTGCGCAATCGCATGTTACAATCATTACAAAACAAACCGAATCAAGACAGTTTTTCTGCCTCGGGAGGGACGCGATATGCCGGATCCGGTCGTTTCGGTCGTTCTGCC
>CAZBKR010000205.1:267-3460 GCA_964492455.1 uncultured Oscillospiraceae bacterium | reverse complement strand
TTGCACCGGTACAGTTGATATTGCCCTCGAGCACATACTCGACCTTGCCCGCGCGCCCCCATGCCACGCTTGCCACCAGGGAGTCGCCGGGATCGACAGGTTCTTCCCCGGTGTGCATCATGATGGAGGATCCTGTGCCATAGGTCGCCTTGGTCATCCCCGGGGAAAAGCAGTTCTGTCCGAATAGTGCGGCATGCGAATCCCCCATGACCCCCGCGATCGGCAGCCCTGCCAGTTTGTCCTGGAGGGGATTGCCGGAACGGACTACCTTCCCGAACCGTTCATCTGAGCCGAGAACGCGCGGAAGCGCGTCCGGCGGAATGCCGAAGAGATCCAGTATTTCGGGATCCCAGGTCCGGGTCCGAAGATTGTAGAGCTGGGTCCTGCCCGCATTGGAACAGTCGGTCGCATGTACTTCTCCGCCGGTCAGGTTCCAGATCAGCCAGCTGTCCACCGTGCCGAGTCGGAAGTGTCCGGATTTCGCCAGCCGGCCCGCCGCCTCGACGTTCTCCATGATCCAGCGGGCTTTGGCGGCGGAAAAATAGGGCGACAGCCGGAGTCCGGTGCGTTTCCGCACCACCTCCGCGTGCCCTTCCTCTTCCATTTTTTTACAGAGTTGAGCCGCGCGTCCGCACTGCCAGGTGACGGCGTTGCAAACAGGCGTGCCGGTTCGCCCGTCCCAGGCCAGGATCGTCTCGCGCTGGTTGGAAATCGTCAGCACCCGAATCCGGGAGGGAATCGATGCGTCGTCGATGCCGGCTTTTTGCAGCACCTGGTCGATGGCCGCCAACGCATGGTTCCGGATGTCTTCCGGATTTTGCTCCACCCAGCCCGGCCGGGGGTAGGTCTGCCCGTGCGGGACGGAGGCCTTCTCCACCAGACTTCCCGCCCGGTCAAACAGGAAGGCTTTGGTCGCCGAGGTACTCTGGTCGACCGACAAAATCAGCGGAACCGAGGCGCCGGGGGCGCAGGTCACGGCTGGATCCTCCGCACCCGCACCGCTATATAGGGGCGGGCGGGCAGATCCACGCGGAAGGTTCCCTCGCGTACACCCTCGACCTTCTCGACGGTCATGTTCCAGGTGTCGATCACGTCCACTTCATAACGCTCTCCGGCTGGCATTTCGAATATCTTCCATGCGGGTTGATTGAACCCGAAATAACACAGATAATACCGGCCACGCCGTCCGAAGTAGGGGGGATTGCGGTCGCTTGCGGATCCGTCGGGAACGTAATCCATGGTCTCGTCGAAATCCAGTTCGACGAGACGGCGCAGGAAAGCGATCCGGGCCGGACTCCCGCCATGCAGCTCCCCGCCTTTGGACCACCACAAGACCTCCTCCGGGTTCCAGTAGGTTTCGCCGTGACCGACGTACCCGCCCCGGATCGTGCCCTCCCAGAACCTGCGGACCATTTCTTCGGCGGTGATATTGCCCCAGTTGTTGGGGATGTCTCCCTCGTAGGCACACTCGTCGACGACGACCGGTTTCCGGTACCGGGCGCGCCACTCGTCTACATACTCCGCGGTTTTGTACCAGTCGGTCCGCTGGATGCTGCAGTGTGTGACCCAGGGGCGGGTATGGTCGTAGGAATGGAAACAATGGTGGATCGACCGCAGACGCTGCCACGGATCCGCGTCTGCGACAAGCGCGGCCATGCGCTCCCAGTCCACCAGGGTCTTGGACCGCATGAGATCGTATTCGTTGGCAAACGACCACCAGACATTGCGATATGCCGCCAGCCGGGCGACGATATACCGCAGATACCGGTCATCCGCCTCCGCGCCGAGGGTGGCAAACCCCCACCGGTCATAGGGGTGGAACAAGATGAGATCCGCTTCGATTCCGCGTGCGGCCAGATCCGCAATCCGTTTCTCCAGATGCCGGAAAAAGGCGGGGTTGAAACGGGTGGTGTCCCAGCCGGTGTCGGGGTGGCCCTCAAAAGGGTACTGCTCCGGTTCGTTCGTGTTGAAGGTATAGTGTTTCGGAAACACGCACATCCGGATCTTGTTAAAGGGTGAGGCTTCCAGCGATCGCAAGGTCTGTTCTTCCATCGCGTCTCCCTGATGAGTCCAGGCATAACAGGTCGTCCCGAAGGGATGGTACGGAGTGCCGTCTTCATATGCGAAACGGCGGGAGGAAGCGATGCGGACGGGACCATGGTTGCCGCCGGTTGCGGGAACACAGGAAAACGCGCCCGTCCTGCCGTCGAGTTCTTTTCGATTGCTATGGGTGCGCCAGTGCCAGGTGCCGGACAGGTCCGGCATAAAACGGACGACATAGTGCCCGTCTCCATCATAGAAACCGGGTACAGACACCTCGCGGGAACCGCTGGTGAACGTCGCCTCCAGCCGGACGTCCAGAAACGGATTTCCCTCTGCCGGACCTTCGAACGCAAAGTCTGTGCTGCACCAGCGCTCGACTGTCTTTTCCATCCTCTCCATGTAACTATCCTCCTTGTGATTATGCGTTCTTCTTCGACGGGGATTGATCGCTTTCTCTGCGGATGAGTTCGGTTCCGGTTTCGATGGTCAGAACAGTCTCGTCTCCCTGGATTTTCTCCACCAGCCGGCGGACGGCCAGCCCCCCGATTTCCTGTTTGGGTACGCGGACCGTCGTCAGGCGCGGGTGCGTCATCTCACAAAACGGCATGTCGTCCACGCCTACGATCGAGAGTTCGTCCGGCAGGAGGATGCCCCGCTCCTGCAGCGCTTTCATCGCACCGTACGCGATGATGTCGTTGTCAGCGAAAAAAGCGGTCGGGAGGACGCCGTCACGCAGCGGGACTCCCCCCTGATCCAGTGCGACACACATGTCGCGGTACGCGCCTTCCAGGGTGGGTTCAAGCGTATACCGGCATGCCGGATCCGGTGCAAGACCTGCCGCACACAATGCCTGCAGGTAGCCCGTCTCGCGGTCGCGGAAGTTATTGATATAGACCGAACTATGCAAATAACCGATCTTGCTGTGGCCGAGCTCCGCCAGATGCCGGGTCGCCCGGTAGGCGGCATCGGTGTTGTTGATCAGGACCGAGTCGAACGGGCTATCCCGAAACCGGCTGTCCAGCAGCACCACGGGACTGCGCGCCCGATTCAACACATCGAGGTCTTCCGGTAGCATTTCGGTGGCGAGTACGATGAACCCTTCGGCGTGATCCGTCTGCAACAGTTCCGCACATTCCTTCCGGTCGGCATC
>CAZBKR010000205.1:0-257 GCA_964492455.1 uncultured Oscillospiraceae bacterium | reverse complement strand
GAGGTGTGGGATACCGCCAGATCGTATCCCATGGAGCGGCTTTGACGTTCCAGCCCTTCGATCAGCGCGGAAAAAAACGGGGTGTCGCCAACCACCATCCCGTGTCGTTTGAACACGATCAAGCGAAACAGGGAACGTCCCGCGGCGGGGAGCTTTGCATAGCCGAGTTCCATGGCCGTGCGGAGCACCTGACTCCGCACCTCTTCGCTCACGCCTTTCCGGTTGTTGAGCGCGTTGGAGGCCGTGGCCAGCGAAAC
>CAZBKR010000204.1:0-3485 GCA_964492455.1 uncultured Oscillospiraceae bacterium | reverse complement strand
TATACTGACGGAAACACGGCGGATCGGTCGCACAGCCGGACAGTACGGGAACCACGAAAGGAGAGAGAACATTGTCACAGCACGACAGGATCGTACGGACACGTTTCGGCCAGGTACGCGGTGTACCGCTTACCGGCAGCTACGAAGGCGTCACGGTGTTTCGCGGCATTCCGTATGCCGCGCCACCGGTGGGCTCGCTGCGTTTTCGCCCTCCCGCGGACCCGCCGGCGTGGTCCGGGGTGCGCGTCTGCGACACCGACCCGCCGATCGCGATGCAGGACTGTCATCTCACCCCCTCCTATGAGCCGCAGTGTACGGACTTTTACTGGCGGGGGATGCCCGCGTGCAGCGAGGACTGCCTCTATCTGAATGTCGCCACCGGTTCGATTCCCGACGGACCCGGGGCGCCGCTGCAGCCGGTTCTTCTCTGGTTTCACGACGGGCTGTCGGGCGGGTATGCGTATGAGCCGGAATTTGATCCCGCGGCACTTGCGCGCAAGCGGGTGGTGGTGGTCAGCGTCGGCCACCGGCTTCACCTGTTCGGATATCTGCTGCTCTCCCAGCTCGCGAACGAACTGCGCGGCGCGGGCGGCAACTACGGTTTGATGGACCAGTTCAAGGCGCTGGACTGGGTATGTGACAACATCGCGGGGTTCGGCGGGGATCCGGACAACATCACCGTCGGCGGGCAGGGCGGAGGTGCCGAAAAAAGCGCGGTGCTGGCGACGTCCCCCAAAGCCCGCGGGCGCGTGCGCCGGCTGATCAACCAGAGCGGTCTGTTCTGGCTGCGCTGGTTTCGGGAACCGGATATCGCGGAGCGGGATTCCCACCGGCATCTGCTGTCGATCGGGATCGACCCCGACCTTTCCCCGGACGCGCTCCGCGCGCTTCCCGCGCGGGACCTGCTGGGTCCGATCGACCGGATGATCGCTTTCCATCCTTCCATGGTCTGGGACGGGGAGTATATCGCGCACCAGGAACAGGCGCGGAACTTTGCGGTGTACGGAGGGGACCTCGACGTGCTGGCCGGAAGCAACTTCGGGGAAGTCCCGCAGTCCCCGGACGGCCCGCTCTATCCGGAGCCGTTTACGGACCTCCGGGACTACCAGGCCCATATGCGCCGGATGCTGCGCGGACTCTATGACAAGTACGACTTCTCCCGGATCTTTCCGGTCACGCAGACGAACATGAATCACCGGACCCGGCTGCTGGAAGCATACGGGCTGACCGGCACCGACGGCCTGATGACCCGCCGCCACTTCGGAGCCTACCGCGCGGCGACAGGCGCGTCCGGAAAAACGTTCGTGTACCTGTTCTCCCACCGGCCTCCGGGACCGGGAGACGCCGACAACCGCAGGGACCCCGACCGACTGCTTTCCTGGCGGGGCAGCGAGCTATGGTACACGTTCGGATCGCTGCGTCCCGGGGTTCCGCCGGCCCGGCGGTGGCGGCAGCAGGACTACCGGCTTGCGGAGCAGCTCACGGGGTACTGGGCCAATTTCATCCGTTCCGGGGATCCCAACGGTCCCGGATTGCCGGCCTGGCCGGTCTGCAAAGAGCAGTACGGCTGGATGCACCTGGGAGAGCATCCCGCGGGGCACGTCGGACTCCGGGACGAGCTCGACGCCCTGATCCTGGAAAAACTCCTGTCCGACCCGGGTGTTCCCCGCGCCTGAACCGAAATTCGGGCTGCCTACCCGTGCTTCGCAGCGGTATACTGGATAACAGTGTGAAACAAATCTCTGCCCGAAGCGGCGACGAAAGGGGACCGGGACAACATGGCGAAAACAACAGGAATCGTACAGACAGCATTCGGACAGGTGAGCGGAGTGCCGCTTGCCGGAAAATACGAGGGGATCACGGAGTTCCGCGGCATTCCCTATGCCGCGCCGCCGGTCGGGGCGCTGCGGTTCCGTGCACCGGAGGATCCTGCCTGCTGGGAGGGGGTCAAAGTCTGTGACACCTATGCCCCGATGGCGATGCAGGATCGCCAGAGCGGGCTCGGCTTCGAACCCTACAGTTCCGACTTTTACTGGGAAGGGTATCCCGCCTGCAGCGAGGACTGCCTGTATCTCAACGTCGCCACCCCCGCGGATCTGTCATCGGGCGCGCCTGGCAGATACCCGGTGTTTATCTGGTTCCACGGCGGCGGACTCGCGGACGGATATTCGTACGAGCCGGTGTTTGACCCGTCCGAACTCGCGCGCAAGGGCGTGGTGGTCGTAAGCGTCGGGCAGCGGCTCAACCTGTTCGGGTACATCGCGCTGCCCCAGCTCACCGCGGAACAGGGCGGGAAGAGCGGGAACTACGGACTGATGGACGAGGTCAAAGCGCTCGACTGGGTGTGCGCCAACATCGCCGCCTTTGGCGGGGATCCGGACAACATCACGGTGGGCGGGCAATCCGGCGGCACCGCGAAGAGCGGCGCGCTCGCGACCTCTCCCAAAGCCCGCGGCAGAGTGAAGCGCGTGATCAACCAGAGCAATCTGTTCTGGCTCCGCGGCTACATGGACCGCGCGGAGATGGAAGTGCAGAGCCGCACCTATCTCGAATCGGTCGGGATCAACCCGGACGCCTCCCTGGAAGAACTCCGCCAGCTCGACGCCCGCGCGTTCCTCGGTCCCAAAGGGAGCATCGGGCGGTTCCGCGGTGCCATGGTCTGGGACGGCGACTATGTCGCGTACCCCGAGCAGACCCGCAACTTTGAAGAATTCGGGGCGGAACTCGACGTGCTCGCGGGCAACAACCTCGGAGAGGCCGCGCTGCGGGGGAACGGACTGTTCGATCCGCTCCCGTTTACGGAAGTAGACGAGTTCTACGCGTTCATGAAAGAGTACCTCGGCGCGTTGTACGAGAAGTACGACTTTGAGCGCGCCTTCCCGGTCAACAAGGAAAACCTGGATGTCCGTTCCCGGCTGCTTGCCTCCTACGGGATGGGCGGCTTTGGCGGGCTGATGGTCAACCGGCATTTCGGCGCCTACCGCAAGGCCAAAGGCGCGTCCGGGAAAACCTTTGTGTACCTGTTCTCCCACCTGACCCCCTGGCGTCCGGAGGACCTCGGGACCCGTAGGGATCCCTATCGGCTGCTGTCCTGGCACTCGAGTGAGCTCTGGTACACCTTTGCCTCCCTCCGCGAAGGCGTTCCCCCCGCGCGTCCCTGGCAGCCGCTGGACTTTGCGCTGGCCGACCGGATCTCCGGGTACTGGGCCAACTTCATCCGGACCGGGGACCCCAACGGGGAGGGCCTGCCTGTCTGGCCGGAGAGCGGCGCCGGGTACGGCTGGATGAGTCTGGGTGACACCCTCGAGGGTCACGAAGGACTCGCAGGCGGACTGGAGCAGATGATCCTCGAAAAGACGCTGGAGAACCCCTCGATCCCGCGCGTCTGAGCAGTCCGTGGGGGTCCCGGCCCCCGCATTGTATCCCGCCGTGTTTTTTGATACACTCATCGGGAACAAGGCGATGATCGAAAGAGTAGGCGCCCG
>CAZBKR010000203.1:284-3487 GCA_964492455.1 uncultured Oscillospiraceae bacterium | reverse complement strand
GTCGAGTCACAGGGCATTATACGGATAATTGACGGTCGTGTACAGGGAATGATATGATCGTGCCATCTTTTCGCTCTTTTTCAGGCTCCTGCCGCCGGAAGGCAGGATGGGGGTAGTAACACCCGTGTTTGGCAGCCTGATTCACGGGCTGTGCGATCCCCGGAGCGGACCATCAGGAGGACACGGTCATGAAAAAGCCGGTATTTACAGGATCCGGGGTCGCGCTTGTCACCCCGTTCACACGGGATGGGATCGATTTCAACAAACTGGCCGAGCTGTGCGAGTTCCACATCAAGCAGCAGACCGATGCCATTGTCGTCGCGGGTACCACCGGCGAAGCGTCCACCATGCCGGACGACGAGCACATCTCCTCTATCCGCTGTGTTGTCGAGGCGGTCAACGGCCGTATCCCGGTCGTCGCCGGTGTCGGCAGCAATGATACCGGCCACGCGGTCCGGCTCAGCAAGAGGGCGGCGGAAAGCGGCGCGGACGCCTTGCTGCATGTGTCACCCTACTACAACAAAACCTCACAGGACGGTCTGTACCGGCATTTTTCCATGATTGCGGATGCCGTCGACCTCCCGATCATCCTGTACAACATCCCTGCCCGGACCGGTTTGAACATTGAACCCTCGACGATGCAGCGCCTTTCGCGCATCGACAATATCGTCGCGGTCAAGGAATGCCGGATCGATCAGGTCGCGGAGACCGCTTATCTGTGCGGAGACAACCTCCACCAGTACACCGGCGAAGACGCGCTGGTCCTGCCGATGATGTCGTATGGAGGCCTTGGGGTGATCTCGGTCGCGGCCAATATTGTTCCCCGGACGATGCACGACATGGTCGCACGTTACCTGGCCGGTGACACGTCGGGGTCCGCACGCCTGCAGATTGAGCTGGTGCCACTGATCAAAGCGCTTTTCAGCGACGTCAATCCCATGCCGATCAAAGCCGCGATGAATCTGATGGGAATGGAAGTCGGTGCATGCCGGCTGCCACTGTGCGAGATGTCGGAAACCGGTCTTGCCGCCCTGCAGAAAGTGCTTGGCCAATACGGCCTGATCCCGTCATGAGCGGGGCGCCGATTCGACTGTTCCTCTCGGGGTGCGGCGGCCGCATGGGAAATGTCATCGAACGTCTGGTCTCCTCAGATCCCGGCTTTATCGTTGTCGGAGGGGCCGATCCGAATCCCGCGACCAATAAGGCCTACCCTGTATGTCCCGATGCTGCGGACTGTGCTGTCGAGTACGATGTGCTGATCGACTACTCCCATCCGAGTGCGCTCCCCTCTCTGCTTCAGCTTGCGGAGCGGTCCGCCAAACCGAGTGTGGTCTGTACAACCGGACTATCCGATTTGCAGCTGTCGCAGCTGCGCGCTTTTTCACAATCCCATGCCGTGTTCCAATCCGCCAATATGTCGCTCGGCATCAACCTGTTACTCGATCTCGTACAAAAAGCAGCCGCCACACTCGGTTCGGAGTACAACATAGAGGTGGTAGAAACCCATCACAACCAGAAACTCGATGCCCCTTCCGGTACCGCCCTGATGATCGCGCAAGCCGCCAAAGAGGCCCGGGACAGGCAAGTAGACGCAGGAGACGGCCCCTCTTCCCATTTTATTTTTGACCGGCATGCGCGCCGCGCCGTTCGGGACGATCGCGAGATCGGTATTCATTCGATCCGCGGCGGCAACGTGGTGGGCGAACACGAAGTCCATTTCATAGGTCCGGACGAAGTGATGAAAATATCCCACAGTATCTCCTCCCGCGATATGTTCGGGAGGGGGGCACTGGCCGCTGCCCGGTTCATGATGGATAAAAAGACGGGCTGGTACACAATGTCGGATCTCATCCAGAGTCGCTGACCGATCAAAGAGACGTACACGACAATCGAAAAGCCCCGTCGGCTTGTCGGCGGGGCTGTGCTTTGTCCAGGAGAGAGAACAGGATGGCTCCTCTATTCTTCGCCGTCCCCGATCTCTTTTATCTCATCTGCTTTCACTTGCTGTGTCGCTCCATCCTCTTCCAGGCGCTGGATCATAAACCGGTCCAGCTGCTGATAGACGTAAAAATTGGTCAGCAGAAGCTGCAATCCGAAACCGATCAGGAGATAATACACAACAACGAGATAGAAACCGAGCAGCTGCAGGAAAAAAATAAGCAGCAGCGGGATCACGAGATTCAGCAGCAGGGACAGAATAAACAGCCCGAGATTGGGAAACAACCGCAGGGTAAAGAACAAAAACGCATTTTTATATATGTTCTTAAGCGGGAGTTTGAATGTGACCATCATCGGATAAATGTACATGTGCATGACAGCGAATACGGTAAAAATGAGCAATAGGAAACCGATCACAAACAGACGGAAAAAATCGTTTTCAATCATCGCACGATAGTAACCGAGACTGACGACCAGCGCGATCGAACCGACGATGGAAATCAGACAGGACGCCAAGGATTGGCCGATGTTCTTCTTTGCGTGCTCCCAGAAATCCGACCAGACAAAGGCGTGTTCTTCCCGGGAATAGTTGCGCAACACATATGTCATGCCGGCATGGATGGGTCCCAGGACAAACATTGCCATCGCTGTCTGAAACAACGCGAACAGCGAGTACAGAAACATCAACGTGGTCTGTGCGAACGCTTCAGGTGTGATCCCCTCGGCCAGACTGTTGACGAACTCCGGCTGAGAGAAATACTCTTTGAGCGCTTCGAGCGTCAAACCCGGGATGAGAAACCGCAGCAAGGTCGGGGCGAGAAAGAAAGAGAGCGCAAGAATCGGCAGACTGAACACCACATACATGATGTTCAATGTGATGATTTTCCAGAACTTTCTACCGAGAATTCCAAAAAAGCGGGCTGCCGGTCCTTTGTCCAGATCCTCAGGGTACAGACCGGGGCCTTCACGCAAATAACGATTGCTGAAAAAAGACATGTTGCCAACCCTCCGCTGACCCGTTCACATGTGAGTGAACGCTTTGTGTGCATATGCTAAAACATTATACCAAATCCGTATCTGGCTGCTGCACATCCGCTCCGACCGGGCACCCCGGCAAGCCGGCCGCAACATCGATCTCCCGCAGGGAGCGTTCCGCCATGGCCGCGTAGCGCTCTTCCTTGCTCTTGTATCGGCCTTCGAGCGGTTCGAGAATGCCGTAGTTCGCGTTCATCGTCTGCAGGTAGCGGTGGTCGTCCGAATTTTCG
>CAZBKR010000203.1:0-274 GCA_964492455.1 uncultured Oscillospiraceae bacterium | reverse complement strand
GAAAGTGCCGGCTCCGCTTTTCAGATACATAACGGAGCAGCGCACCCGTAACGGTTTTCGCGGAGAAAGTCAAAGGTGATTCTTGGCGCACTCGTCGCACAGCCTGCAGTCCTGCGACCAGACCAGTGGCCGCAGATTCCACATACCCTTCCACCCCGGTCATCTGACCGGCAAAGAATAGTCCCGGACATCCGGTTGCCTCCAGATGAGCGGACAAAATTCCCGGAGACGCAATATAGGTATTGCGGTGCATGACTCCGTATCGGACGAAATT